>NZ_CALIWN010000038.1:0-1991 GCF_938046485.1 uncultured Aggregatibacter sp.
ATTGGCGTAAATCCTTACGGTAAACGGACATATGGTTTACCGCATCCATGTGCACTGTGATAAGTTTTGTATTTGGTAGCATGTTACGAGCATGAGCAACATCTTGTAACCCCATAATAATGCCGTCATTCGGAAAAGCTAAGGTACGCGCATCACCGGTGTTCATAATCATTACATCAGGTTTATAACGATTAATGGCTTTGTTTACTTCGGCAGTCCAAACTGTGTCACCAACCAAGTACACCGTTGGATGACCTTTCGCTTGGAATGTTACTCCCATCGCCTCATCTAAAATCTCAGCTAATTGTGGTACAGCGTACATTTCCGTTGTGCCGTGAGAACCGCCGGTTTTATTTAAAATAATACCTTCGAACTCCACCGGTTTTTCTAGCGATAAACTGGTTATGTTAGTAAAACCTTGCGCTTTGAGTAAGTCGCCATCCCGTTCATGTTGCACAAAAATTTTGATGGATTTAGGTAAAATTTTTTGTGCAACCTCATCCCAATGATCTTCATGTGTATGAGTTAAAATAATGGCATCAACATCTTTAAAAGTATCTTCTGCTTTCATCGGCAATTCCACAAGTGGATTACGCAAATGGCTATTTAATGTTCCTTCAAAGCCTGCATAACGTCCTTTTTCAGCAAGCATCGGATCAATTAAAAAAGTTTTCCCTGCGTAGTTCAGGCGACCAGTAGCATTGCGGATATGTTGGTAGCTATCAGTGTTTTTAGAGGCAAGATCTACAGCGAAAGTATTTGCGCTAATAGCCAATGCTGTAGCGCTAATTAAGGTTTTTAAGTTCATTGTTTTTCCTTTTCTATACGTTATTGAATGAATAAACATATTATAGCGAGAACAAGATTGCGCAAAAATGGATAAAAAATCAATAAACGTAATAATCGGGTCATTTCTGTGTTATGCTCATATCAAAGTAGGAGAAATAAAATGAATACACCCACAGTTGCTTTGATTGTGTATGAACAAATGATGCCCATTCATTTTGCGATGGCATATTCCGTTTTTTCTATGTCGGATTTAAACGGCAAGCCGTTATTTGACTGTAAAATCGTTAGCGATTCAGACAACCTGACAAACTCGCTATTTCACATACATTTAGACGGTGGTTTAGAATGGTTAGAGAATGCCGATATTGTTGTGATGACTGGATGGCATGATACTCAAGTGATGCCGAGTGAGGCTTTATTAACGGCATTACGGCAAGCGTATCAACGTGGTGCGACAGTGGTAGGTTTATGTTATGGCGCCTATGTGTTAGCGTGCAGTGGTTTACTTAACGGCAAAAAAGCAACCACACATTGGCTAGGAGATAGTGATTTTACTAGTCGCTTTCCGCAGGTGAAATGGGATTTAAATCCTATTTACTTGGAACAAGATCGACTGATTACCTCAGCAGGAACGGCAGCTTCCATGGATTGTTGCCTTTCTATTGTCCGTAAATTATATGGTGTGAAAATTGCCAATCATATTGCCCGAATACTGGTTATCTCCCCTCATCGTGAAGGCGGACAAGCACAATTTATCGAACGCCCTATTTCTCGTTCCACACCTAATGATAATATCAATGCGTTGCTTGCTTATTTAAATGAAAATCTGACCGCACTTCATTCGACTGATAGTCTTGCAGAACGTTTGTCAATGAGCCGTAGCACTTTCACCCGACATTTTCGCAAAGCAACCGGAATGTCATTAAATCAATGGTTAATTGAAGCAAGGCTACAGCGCGCAAGAGAGCTTTTGGAAAGCACAGATTTATCTATTACTGATATTGCAGAACAAAGTGGATTTCATAGCGATACTGCCTTGCGTCAGCACTTCTTGAAAAAACATAAGATTTCACCGAATCGCTGGCGTAAGCAGTTTCAAATTGAGGATGTTTAGATCTTTTTATTTTAAAGTGCGGTCAGATTTTCAGAAATCATGAATGCCCGAAAGCGTTAAATAACGTTCCGTGCGTAATTTGGTCGTG
>NZ_CALIWN010000039.1:0-2805 GCF_938046485.1 uncultured Aggregatibacter sp.
GAAAATATCACCGTGTGCGACTCCAAAGGCGTGATCTACAAAAATCGTGATGATCGCATGGATGAAACCAAAAAACTGTATGCGATCGACGATAACGGCAAACGTACCTTAGCGGAAGTCATTCCGAATGCGGATATTTTCTTGGGCTGTTCCGCTGCCGGTACGTTAACGCAAGACATGGTCAAAACCATGGCGGCACATCCGTTGATTTTGGCACTCGCCAACCCTGAACCGGAAATTCTGCCACCATTGGCAAAAGAAGCCCGTCCGGATGCTATTGTGTGCACCGGTCGCTCCGACTATCCGAACCAAGTCAACAACGTACTTTGCTTCCCGTTCATTTTCCGTGGGGCATTGGATGTCAGCGCCACCACCATTAACGAAGAAATGAAACTTGCCGCAGTGCGCGCCATTGCCGACTTAGCCTTGGCAGAACAAAGCGATGTGGTTACCTCCGCTTACGGTGACAGCGAATTGTCTTTCGGTCCTGAATATATTATTCCAAAACCATTCGATCCGCGTTTGATCGTGCGTATCGCACCAGCCGTAGCAAAAGCTGCGATGGATTCCGGTGTCGCAACCCGCCCAATTAAAGATTTTGATGCGTACATCGAGCAACTCACCCAGTTCGTTTATAAAACCAACTTGTTTATGAAGCCGGTATTTGCGCAAGCGAAACAAGACAAGAAACGTGTATTATTAACCGACGGTGAAGAAAGCCGAATTTTACACGCGGTTCAAGAAATCTCGACCTTAGGCATCGCTTATCCAATTTTACTCGGTCGCCCAAGCGTGATTGAACAACGCATTAACAAACTCGGTTTGCATATCCAGGCAGGGCGTGATTTCGAGCTAATTAACATCGAAAATGACGCACGTTATCAAGAATGCTGTAAAACTTACTACGACATGCTCAAACGCTCGGGCGTCACACCAAGCATTGCCAAACGTGAAATGTTTAACAACCCAACCGCTATCGGTGCCGTGTTGTTACATTTAGGTCATGCAGACGCCATGTTGTGTGGTTTAGTAGGACATTATGCCGACCATTTAAAAACCCTCAAAAACGTCATTGGTTTGCAAGAAGGCGTACATACGGCGGCTACCGTTAACGGTTTGGTGCTACCGGCAGGCAACTTGTTCCTTGCCGATACCTTCGTGAACAACGATCCGACAGAGGAAGAATTGGCAGAAATTACGCTCATGACAGCGAAAGAAGTCAGCCTATTTGGTATTGAGCCACAGATTGCCTTAATTTCACATTCTAATTACGGCAGCAACAACACCCCAAGTGCGGTCAAAATGCGTAACGTTTTACGTTTAGTGAAAGAAAGAGCGCCGGAACTCTCCATTGACGGCGAAATGCACTGTGACGTTGCCTTATCGCAACAGCTCCGTGATGACGTGATGCCGGACAGCCCACTCAAAGGCGCGGCAAACGTACTGGTGATGCCAAATATGGAAGCGGCGCGTATCAGCTTAAATCTATTACAAGGCACCGCAACGCCAATCACCGTCGGCCCAATTTTAATGGGCTTGAAAAAATCAGCGCATATTTTAACGTCAGTCGCTTCTGTTCGCCGTATTATTAATATGGTGGCAATTGCTGCGGTAAAAGCGCAATAAAGCACGCGAATGGTGTCTAACAAAAAAGAAGATGGTTTGGAAACCATCTTCTTTTTTTAAGTCTGATTCATAAATATCTACGTCTGAATAAATGAAGTCTTACTCCTTGAGTTACGCAGATAATTTCAATGACATCTATTTTTTCATTTCAAATTCAATCAACATAATCAAAATATGAATCACTTTAATATGCACTTCTTGAATCCGATCAGCATAACCAAAATGCGGCACGCGAACTTCCACATCGGCTAAGCCCGCCATTTTTCCGCCATCTTTGCCGGTTAGCACAATCACCTTCATGCCTTTTTCTTTAGCAACCTGAATGGCGTTTAAAATATTCACAGAATTGCCTGAAGTCGAAAGTGCAAATAACACATCGCCTTGTTGACCTACTGCCTCAATATAACGGGAAAACACATATTCATAACCAAAATCGTTACCTACACAACTTAAGTGGCTGACATCCGAAATGGCAATGGCAGGATACCCCGGGCGATTTGCGCGGTAACGTCCGGTGAGTTCTTCGGCAAAATGCATAGCATCACAATGAGAACCGCCGTTACCACAAGAAATTACCTTTCCGCCCTGTTTAAAGCGATCGGCAATTAACAATGCCGCCTGTTGCACCGCCTGAATATTTTTTTCATCTGATAAAAACGCATTTAATACGATTGCGGCCTCATCTAATTCAGCTTTAATTTGGTCAAAATACATCCCGTCCTCCTGATATAAAAAAATTAACGAATTGTAATCAAATTTAGCCTCTTGCTCAATAATAACCTCCTTTTTAGGGTTCAATGTAGCCGTCTATGATTTGCTTTCCGAAGTGGGCATTTGTCGTTATAATGAAAAAATTGATCTTAATTTTTTACAGGCAATATCATGCAATTAATTCGTGGGCGCTCTAAGGTATCGCAATGTTTGTCGAGTTGTGTTCTGACCATCGGCAATTTTGACGGGGTACATTTAGGCCATCAGGCGATTTTGCGCCACTTACGCCAAAAAGCCAACGAACTGAATTTGCCGATGGCGGTGATGTTATTTGAACCGCAACCAAGAGAGTATTTTCTCGGTGACAAAGCCCCCGCTCGCCTTATGCGTTTACGCGATAAATTGTATTATCTTAAACAAGCCGGTGTGGATGTGGTTATCATCGCAAAATTCGACCGCACTTTTGCC
>NZ_CALIWN010000040.1:0-4150 GCF_938046485.1 uncultured Aggregatibacter sp.
ACCGCCTGTTTTAACAAAAACAACCCTCAGGGACTGTTGAATTAGTTGATCACTACAATGCTGACTTAAGCGACTTTTTCTCATTTGAGCATTCTAATCTAAATGAAAGATTTAGTCGTTATCTAGTACAGCCCCTAAATTAAATGCTGTCATTCAAAAATTCCTTTTAACTAATTGTTTATAAATGAATGCAATGTATAAATATTCCATTTACATTCTAAACAAGTCTAACAACTTATTGTTATACAATCAAATATTATATAATTACCGTTTTATTCATAAATAGTTCTAAAACCTCTTCCGACCGAATTAAATTCATTCTCTCACGTTTTATATATATCTGATTTTTTCCATAAGTGCCGATCAATTTTGGATCCGTAGCACCGTATAGGGTGATATTCGGCTTATCTAACGCGGCGGTGAGATGGGCAAGGCCGGTATCTACGGAAATCACCGCCTTGGCGTTGGCAATCTGATCGGCAAGTTCGGTGAGCGTTAATTTCGGCAACACCGTGGTTTTATCCAAGCCATTCGCAATCCGTTGCGCTCGCTGATGTTCTTGTTCGTTTCCCCAAGGGGGCTAATTTCCACATTAAAAAGTGCGGTCAGTTTTTCCGCTGTTTTTTTCCATTCGTCCTCAAGCCAGTGTGTATCGGCTCGTGTGGTAGCATGAATAAACACAATATAAGGCTTTTCTACAGCATGGTTGGTAAAATGTCGAGCAATGCCATAATCCCCCTGCGTTTGAGACAACTCATAGCCTAAACTAAGGGCAAAAAACTGTCGAATGCGTTCCACCGCATGTTGTTGGTAAGCTACATAAAACCGGTGATCGTAAAAAAATGAGGTCAACGGCTCACGGGCACATTGGCGATTGTAGCCGTATTTTGTACCTTGTGCCAAACGGGTAGCAAAGAATGCACTTTTTACCAGTCCTTGCGCATCAATCACAGCATCATATTGATTTTCTTGCAATAAAGCACGGTAGCTTTTCCAGGCTTGTTGGGTGTTGGTTGAAAAAGGCTGCTTACGCCAACGCCGTAAAGCAATGGGAATAACACGCTTAACCGCCCCATGCCAGCGCGGAATTTCGGCAAAATTCTCTTCCACCACCCAATCAAAAGTAATATCAGGCAGAACATTTTGCGCATCCGTTAAAGCGGGCAAAGTATGTAGCACATCGCCCATTGAGGAAGTTTTAACCAGACAAACGTTCATTTTGTGTCATTTTGCTTTTCAGTAGATGTTCAAATGCCATACGCTGATCTTCATCAGCAAATGCGTTATAGGGAATGGCTTGGAAATGTCCACTGCCGAGGATTATGACTAAGCAATTGTCGATATTCTCTACCGCGCGTACTTTCGTATAAAAGAAAACGTAACGCGCCAGTGCATTTTGTAAATATAATCCATCCTCTTGAATGCGAACCACTTGTTCGCACTCCGTTAAATCCTCCTTTACCTGTTCACGAAAAATTTTGTTCACAAAGATAGGACGAAAGACGGTGGCATAAGCAAAAATGAAATAACCGCCGATCACTAACAACCAACCAAGCCAAGACGAATAATTCGGCTCATAACAATCACCTAACATTTCCTGAAGATTACGGATGCGATGGCGTGTTAAGATGACCAATACAAGGTAAGGCAAAAATAGCGCCACGTCATAAATTATCAACCGACGCACCAGTTTGTTACCTTTATAAATACGTCTAGAGATCTTATTTTGTAGCGCTGCATATTTGGCAGTAGGCAGTTGATAACGAATTTCCATTTATCCTCCTAAAAGTGCGGTCAATTTTTCCATAACATTTTCCGGCTGAATATCAATTAAGCTTTGATGATAGCCGTCCTTTCCCTCGCCTTTGCGGATTTTAATCAACCCGCCTTCAATCAAACGAATAATTAGCGCTTTGTCCGACAGCGGAAGCGTATATTGCGGACTGGTTTGGCCGTAAAGTGCGACCAACGGGCGGTTTAGCGCGACGGCGACATGCATTAAACCACTGTCGTTACTCACCACGGCAACGCAATCACTCATTAAATCCACCTCAACCCCGTTTGTCCGGCTAAATTCACACAATAAGATTGCAATGGCGAAGACAAGGCACAGCGGATTTGTTCGCCGACTTCTTCGTCTTTCGCCGAACCGAATAAACGAACGGCATGCCCCTGTTCAATCAGCATTTCGGCAAGTTTGGCATAATGATAATGCGGCCAGCGTTTCGCCGGACCGAATTCTGCTCCGGGGCAAAAAGCTACTGACGGACGGTTTTCGGTTTGCGCCAAAAGTGCGGTAACGTTCAACGAGATTTACTGCGCCGTACCCGATAGGCATGGTCAGCGCATTGCGCACTTCCGGCATACGAGCCAACAAAGGCTTACACTAATTAGGTGCCAACACATCAATATTGCACTGTGGATATTGCCGTTTCAGCGTTTGATACAAACTGTGCGACATCATCATATCGCCGACCCAAGACGGGCCGATAACCAAAATATTCATATTATCTTAACCTAATAGGCGGCATTATTCGATTTATGCTGAAATAAATAATAGACTAACATCACGCTTGATTCAATAAAGCCACTGAAAGATAAAATGATTTTAATGCTATATAAATCAAAATTATTCACAGCGCCGATTAAAAGAGATTCAACATGAACAATCAGAAATATTATCGTATTGCGTTATTGTTTAATGCCAACAAAGTCTATGATCGAGAAGTGATGGAAGGAGTTGGACAATATCTGCAAGCCTCGCAATGCACTTGGGATATTTTTGTAGAAGACGATTTTGTTTATCATAAAGACACGATTGAAAGTTTGTCGATTGACGGTGTGATTGCGGATTTCGACGATCCCGAAACAGTCGCTTTATTGCAGAATGTGAATGCGCCGACCATTGCTGTTGGCGGTTCATATCAAAACCCCGATTTTTACCCCGACTTGCCTTACGTGGCAACAGATAATTATGCGCTGGTGGAAATAGCGTTTTTGCATTTACAGCAAAAAGGGTTAAACCATTTTGCTTTTTACGGCATACCGACAGAAGATGAAAAGCATTGGGCGGTGGAACGTCAGAATGCTTTTTTTAAGTTTAATGCACCAATATGAACACCAAAGTGCGGTCTATTTAGGCGATAAAATCACCTCCGAAAACTGGGCGGAAGCGCAATTTAAGTTAGGCGGGTGGTTAAAATCGTTGCTGCCTCACACCGGTATTATTGCCGCTACCGACGCACGGGCGCGTCATTTGTTACAAGCTTGCGAAGCCCTTAAAATTGCCGTTCCCGAACAACTCTGTGTGATCGGCATCGATAATGAGGAATTAATTCAATACCTATCGCGCATTTCGCTTTCTTCCGTCACACAAGGAACACGAAAAATCGGCTATCAAGCAGCTAAAATGCTGGATAATTTACTCAATGGGCAGAAAGTCAGCCATAAACCGATATTAATTCCGCCATTGAAAGTAGAACGGTATTATGTAGCAGTTGCACAAAGACCTAACCGATTGAAAATACTAAAATCTCCATTGAAAGTTTAACTCAATGGAGAGTTTTATTATGGCAGAATCCTACCCTATTTCTCAACTTACCAAATTAATCGAAAATAGCTATAAAGAAAAAGCAATTCTTGAGCATCAACTTGATCAGTTAAAACAACAGAAATCAGATTTAGAGGATAAAATACTTTGTTTTGAGAATACCTTGATGTACATTGAACCCAATTTCGATTTAAGGCAAATCAAAACACAATTTAATGTTTCAAGGCTAATAAAACCTCGATTGTTTAAGCAAAATCTTCAATTGTTGGTTGCAAGAGTATTCAAACAAAGTGATAGTTGGAAAACATTATACTTTATTACAGATGCGGCGTTGGAATTAGACACTGGCAAAAATTATCTTCCACCCCAAAGGGAACATGAATTAGCTGTTGCTCGCGTATTGAAAGAACTGTATAAGAAAGGAATTATTGAACGGAAAGAAGTTGAATTACATAAACGAACAATAAAGCGAAGATTTTTCAGGCGTTCTGAATGGCGACTAAAACCTTTAGTGCAGGAATAAGAAATAGCGGTAGAGATACTGTAGTGATCAACTAATTCAACAGTCCCCGATAGGTTGTTTTTGTTAAAACAGGCGGC
>NZ_CALIWN010000041.1:0-15252 GCF_938046485.1 uncultured Aggregatibacter sp.
TCACATGTTGGAAGCCAGTTCGGATTTACGCGCGGTGCAAGAATTGCTCGGACACAGTCATTTATCGACAACGCAAATTTATACACACTTAAATTTTCAACATTTAGCAGATGTGTATGATACGGCGCATCCTCGTGCTAAACGGAAAAAATAAGGAAAAACACGATGATTTTTTACCGCACTTTCAGTGCGATTTAATGGATTTTCACTAATGAAGACAACTCAAAAATCTCTCCCTTTGTTACAAATCCACTGCCTCAATAAACATTTTGGGCAGACGCGCGTACTACGCGATATTTCCCTTGAATTGCACAGTGGCGAAATCTTGTTTTTACTCGGTGCCTCCGGTTGTGGAAAAACGACTTTGCTACGTGCTATTGCCGGTTTTGAACAACCCGATAACGGTGAAATTTACCTAAAAGAGCGGTTGATTTTGGGCGCAAATTGCAATATTCCACCGCAACAGCGTCGGCTAGGTTATGTGGTGCAAGAAGGCGTATTATTTCCACACTTGAATGTGTATCGCAATATTGCTTACGGGTTGGGCGATGGCAAAGGTCGCTCCCCGGAAGAACGACAACGCATTGACGAAGTGATGGCGCTTACCGGCATTTGTGCGCTCGCCGACCGTTTTCCACACCAACTTTCCGGCGGGCAACAGCAGCGTGTCGCCTTGGCACGCGCCATTGCGCCAAATCCTGAACTGATTTTATTAGACGAACCTTTTAGCGCCTTAGATGAACATCTGCGCCAACAAATCCGTCATGATATGTTGCAAGCACTCCGCCAAAGTGGTACTTCCGCCATTTTCGTCACCCATGATCGTGACGAGGCTTTGCGTTATGCCGATAAAATCGCTGTGTTGCAAAATGGAGAAATCTTACAAATCGCGAACCCCCGCACGCTTTATTGGTCGCCAAAACACCTTTCCACTGCCACCTTTATCGGCGAAAGCATTGTGTTGCCGGCAACCTTAAATTCACCTTCAACGGCGCATTGCCAATTAGGTGACATTTCCGTCATAGACAAAAGCCAAGGGCAACAAAGCGGCACGCTACTTCTCCGTCCGGAACAATTCTGTTTATCAAAAACACCGCAAAATTCGACCGCACTTTTTAACGCCATCGTCCGCCACGTAGAATTCAAAGGCAAAATTACGGCGATTCAAATTGAAATAAATGGCTTCGAAATTGAATTAGAGGAACACCATGGCATTGAGTTGTATGTGGGAGATAAGGTTGAGGTGTATTTATATGGCACGGGCTTGTTTTATGGGGAATAAGTGTTGGCTTTATGGCGATTGCAATTTACGTTGTAGGTAAAAAAAGCGCTATTAACGAGCACATGACTTAAAAAGTGCGGTGCATTTTTCAGTTATTTTTCAAACATAACGCTATCTCAAATGCGCTTCCAATAACGCCCTTAATTCATCTCCATCATGACAACGTTTTACGATCTCAAACAAATCCGTTGCTTCTTTATATTCACATTTCAAATACTGTAGCCATTGCTTAATGCGTGCCACGTGGTAAAAACCGCTGTCGTGGCAATTTTCTAATGTGGCGTATTTGCGCAGAATCGGCAGGATTTCAGCCCAGCTTAAGGGCGCATCGTTATGTTTTAGCACACGGCTTAAATTAGGCATATTAAGCGCCCCACGACCAACCATTAAATCTTCACAGCCGGTCATTTCTAAGCATCGTTGCCCATCTTCCCAACGCCAAATTTCGCCGTTAGCGATCACAGGAATATGGAGTTTTTGGCGGATTTCACCAATTTTTTGCCAGTTGATGCGATCAGCACGATAACCATCCGCTTTGGTGCGGCCATGAATCGCAATTTCTGTCGCACCACCTTGTTGCACCGCATCAGCAATGTCGTAAGCAAAATCAGTGGAATCCCAGCCTAAGCGCACTTTGACACTCACTGCCTGTTCTGGTGGAACGGCTTGACGAATGGCTTTGGTGGCTTGGTAAATAAGTTCCGGTTGCTTTAACAAAGAGGCGCCGCCGTTGCTGCCATTCACGGTTTTCGACGGACAGCCACAATTTAAATCAACGCCGTGGGAACCTAATTGAATAGCAAGTTCGGCATTTTCCGCCAGCCATTGGGGATGTTGTCCGAGCAGTTGCACACGTACCGGCGTACCGCTTGGCGTGTAGCCCTGTTGGAGTAATTCAGGGCAAAGACGATAAAACACTTTCGGAGGGAGGCGTTGATCCACCACACGAACAAATTCGGAAATGCACAAATCGTAATCGTTCACTTCCGTTAATAATTGACGCACGAGAGGATCAAGCACGCCCTGCATCGGGGCTAAAATGACGCGCAAAGGTTATTTCCAACCTTTGGCTTTGCAAATCAAGTCGTATGCGGCTTGAATTTGCTGGGTTTTCTCTTTCGCCATTTCCATCATTTCCGGTGGCAACCCTTTTGCCACTAATTTATCCGGATGATTTTCATTCATTAAACGACGATAAGCACGTTTCACTGTGGGCTGATCGTCTGTCGCCGTGACGCCAAGCACTTGATAAGCATCGTTTAAGGTCGGGCCAGAAGAGGATTGAGATTGCTGTTGATAGCCGCCTTGGGAGCCGGAATGTTGCTCGTAGTAGCCGCCTTGTTGATAAAAACCGCCGCGTGCAAAGTGACGCGCCGCCATTTCCATCGCCAACATTTGCTCAAATTGAACACGAGATAAGCCCAGTTCTTCAGCAACAATAAACAGCACGTCTTTTTCATTATCATGTAAATGATCATCGGAAAAGGCGGCTTGAATTTGCACGGATAAAAATGCTCGTAACAAATCGGCACGTTGTCCGCAACCCAGACGAAATTCGCGAATCACCTGACGAATCGGAAAATCCGTCTGTTTACCACGATTAAATGCCTCTTGCGCCAAACGACGACCGGCATCGTCCAGTTGCATTTGATCCATTAAATGGGTTGCTAACAGAATGTCATTTTCCGTGACACGCCCTTTGGCTTTGCTTAAATGCCCCAACACCGCAAAGGTGGTTTGCATAAACAACAGTTGACGGGTGGTTTTCGTTTTGAAGAAAGAAGAATTGACCGTGCCCAGCTCATACAGTTTTTTGTCTGCAAGATGGCCAAGAAACACTCCCGCCAACATGCCAAAAAAACCGCCCAATCGAAAGCCGATTAAGGCACCTAAAAATTTCCCAATAAAATTCATTGTCGCTCCGTTAGGGTCAAAAAAGTGCGGTAGATTTTCTCAGCAAATTGAAAAACGCGTGAAAAAACAACCGCACTTTCGCTTTATTTAATGCCGTATTGCTCACGATAAGCGCGCATTGCCGGTAAATATTGTTGGTATTCCGGTTGAGTTTCAATGAACGCCATCAAATCGGCAAAATCAATGATAGATAACACGTCGCATTGGTAATCGCGCTCGACTTCTTGAATCGCAGACAGCTCGCCATTGCCACGTTCTTGACGATTCAAGGCAATCAATACCGCGCTTAATTGCGCTTCATTGGCTTGAATAATTTGCATGGATTCACGAATTGCCGTACCGGCAGTGATCACATCATCCACCAACAACACCTTGCCGCGCAACGGACTGCCGATTAAATTGCCACCTTCGCCGTGATCTTTGGTTTCTTTGCGGTTAAAGCACACCGGTTTATTGATGTCAAAGCGGTTGAATAACGCAATAGATACCGCAGTGGCAATGGGAATGCCTTTGTACGCCGGGCCAAAAATTATGTCGTATTGCAAACCGGCATCTTGTAAGGCTGCCGCATAAAATTCACCTAAACGGGCAAGATCGGCGCCTTGATTAAACAAACCGGCGTTAAAGAAATAAGGGCTCACACGGCCGGATTTCAAGGTGAACTCACCAAATTTTAAAACCTGACGGGCAAGGGCGAATTCAATAAACTGTTGTTTATAGTTTTCCATCTTCCTATCCTTATTCTGCTAACGCCGCACGTTGGGTTTGGAAAATGACCTCACAGCCTTGTTTGGCGAGATCTAGTAAGGTTAATAATTCCTCATGGCTGAACGGTTCACCTTCTGCGGTACCTTGTACTTCAATCATGCGGCCGTCTTCCATCATGACCACATTCATGTCTGTTTCTGCGGCGGAATCTTCCACGTATTCCAAATCACATACTGCTTCGCCGTTTACGATGCCGACAGAAATCGCCGCCACCAAGCCTTTTAATGGATTTTTGCTTAATGTGCCGTTTGCCACCAAGCCGTTCAACGCATCACATAACGCCACGCAAGCGCCGGTAATGGAGGCGGTGCGTGTACCGCCGTCCGCTTGGATCACATCACAATCTAAGGTCACACAACGCTCACCAAGGGCTTCTAAATCCACCATGGCACGTAAGGAACGGGCAATTAAACGTTGAATTTCTAAGGTACGACCGCCTTGTTTGCCTTTTGCCGCTTCACGTTGCATACGGCTATGGGTAGAACGTGGCAACATGCCGTATTCCGCCGTGACCCAACCTTGCCCCTGTCCTTTTAAAAAGCGCGGCACGCCATCTTCCACGGTGGCAGTACACAACACTTTGGTATCGCCAAATTCCACCAGCACGGAACCTTCCGCGTGTTTGGTGTAATGACGGGTGATTTTAATTGGGCGGGTTTGGTGGTTGGCACGTTGATTCGGACGCATGAAAAATTCCTCGTTAAGCAATAAAAAATCGCGCCATTTTAGCACGCAAACTGACAGAAACGAAATTTGGCAGTACAATAGAACACAAATTTTAGCGCCTAAAAATGAAGGAATTATTATGATTTATAGCATGACGGCATTCGCCAGTTTAGAAATCAAAAAAGACTGGGGAAACGCAGTTTGGGAAATCCGTTCGGTTAATCAACGTTATCTGGAAACCTTTTTCCGCCTGCCGGAACAATTCCGCAGCTTGGAAAACACCTTACGCGAAACCTTACGCCAAAAACTCACTCGCGGCAAAATCGAATGTACCCTGCGTATTGATAATAAAAAACAAACTGCCGCCGAATTACACATTAATCAAGAACTTGCCACGCAAGTATTGCAATCTTTGCAATGGCTAAAACAACAAGCGGGCGAAGGAGAACTCAATTTAACCGATGTATTACGCTACCCGGGCGTAGTGGAAGTGCCGGAACAGGATGTGGATTTAATCAGCCAAGATCTATTGGTGGCGTTTGAGCAAGTGGTCGAGGAATTTATCGCTATGCGTCAACGAGAAGGGGAGAAAATCCATACGTTGCTGACACAACGCCTTGAAGCCATCAATGAAGAACAGAAAAAAGTGCGGTCCAAAATGCCGGAGATTTTACAATGGCAACGCGAGCGCATGTTGCAACGGTTTGAAGAAGTGCAACTGCAACCGGATCCACAACGTTTAGAGCAAGAGCTGATTATGTTGGCACAACGCATTGATGTCGCCGAAGAATTGGATCGTTTGCAATTACACGTGAAAGAAACGCAAAACATTCTGCGCAAAGGCGGTGCGGTGGGACGCAAGTTGGATTTCATGATGCAAGAGCTCAACCGCGAATCCAACACCTTGGCGTCTAAGTCCATCAATGTCGATGTGACCAATTCCGCCATTGAGCTTAAAGTGTTAATTGAGCAAATGCGCGAACAAATTCAAAATCTTGAGTAATTGATTGATATTTTTAAGGAAAGTACGATGGCCTATTCCCTTTTAACGGCACAGCAGGACGACATTATTTGCCCGTTAACGCACTACTCACTGATTGAAATTGCGGGCGCGGAGGCGGAAAAATATTTACAGGGGCAACTCACTTGCGATGTCACTAAGTTAGCTGTTGGCGAATCCACTCTTACCGCCCATTGCGATCCGAAAGGCAAAATGAGTGCGCTGTTCCGTTTAATTCGTCAAGATGAACAGACCTTTTATATGCTGTTGAAAAGCGCATTATTGCCATCGGCGTTGGATCAACTGAAAAAATATGCGGTGTTTTCCAAAGTCACTTTCACGCTGTTAGATTGGCAAATTCTCGGCGCCGCCGGCACAAAAGGCATCGAAAAGTGCGGTCAATTTTCTGCGCAAATTCGCATTGATGTGAAGGCGCAACAACCGCGCGTGATTTTACTCAACCCGACCCGTTTAGACCTCGAACCAACCGTTGAAGCTGGGGTTTGGGATTTATTGGACATTCAGGATGGCATCCCTAGTTTGGCAGCCGCGACCCAATTAGAATTTATTCCTCAAGCGTTAAACCTACAAAGTATCGAACAGGCGATTTCCTTCCAAAAGGGCTGTTACATCGGGCAAGAAACCGTAGCGCGCGCCAAATATCGTGGCGCCAATAAACGCGCTTTATTTATTTTCGCAGCACAAACACAAAGTCTGCCGGACATCGGTTCGGCATTGGAAATGGCACTCGGCGATAACTGGCGCGCCACGGGCACTATCACAAGTGCGGTCAATTTCCACGGTGTTTTGTGGTTACAAACCGTATTAAATACGCCGTTGGAAGAAGGTCAGGCGTTCCGCTTGCCGAATTGCCAAACCTTGCTCGACATGCAACTCTTGCCTTATGAGTTAAGCTAATGAAAGTCGGATTGGTATTAGAGGGCGGCGCCATGCGCGGGATGTTCACCGCCGGCGTGTTAGATGTTTTCCTTGATGAACAGATTCACATTGACGGCATCGTCAGCGTATCCGCTGGGGCATTATTCGGCGTGAATTTTCCTTCGAAACAAAAAGGCCGTGTCCTGCGCTACAACAAAAAATACCTCAACGACAAACGCTACATGGGCTGGCACAGCCTGTTCACCACGGGCAATATCGTCAACAAAGATTTTGCCTTTTATCAGCTACCTTTTGAATTGGACGTCTTCGATCAAGCAGCATTCGCCCGTTCGGGCATCGACTTTTACACGGTGTTAACCAACGTAGAAAGCGGCGAAGCGGAATATGTGAAAATCCACGATGCCTTTGAGCAAATGGAAACCCTGCGTGCCACCTCTGCCATGCCTTTCGTATCAAAAATGGTGGAAATCAACGGCAAAAAATATTTAGACGGTGGCATTGCAGACAGTATTCCGTTGCATTTCTGCCAACAGTTGGGCTACGACAAAATCATCGTCGTGCTCACCCGCCCATTGGATTACCGCAAAACGCCGACCAATCCGCTGATTTTTAATGCTTTTTATCGCCGTTACCCAAAACTGGTCGAACGCCTGACCAACCGCTATGCCGACTATAACCGTGCAGTGGAAGACGTCATTCGTTTTAACGAACAAGGCGAGATTTTTGTGATTCGTCCTTCTGTTACGCTGCCTATTCGCCGTATTGAAAAAGACGTCGCCAAAGTGCAGGCAATGTATGACTTAGGGGTGAAAGATGCGAAAACGGTGATACCGGCATTAAAACGGTATTTATCAGAGCCGTTTTAGAAGATAACACTTGCAGAGTGGTTTATCTTTTAGTAGAATTCACAGGCTTTAATTATAGAAGCCGTTTAATGTAATCATTTATTAAACGGGTATTACGATATGTAATACTAACAATGTCTCCGATTTGGAGACTATATAACAGGTAGCTTGCACCTCCTTTTCTTGTTGTTTTGATGTAAGAATTGTGATGGTGTTAGTTTTTTTATTAGCTAAATTTATTGGAGCTCTGGTCTCATGCAGAACCAAAGAATCCGTATCCGCCTTAAAGCGTTTGATCATCGTTTGATCGATCAATCCACAGCGGAGATCGTTGAAACAGCTAAACGTACCGGTGCGCAAGTGCGTGGTCCGATTCCTTTACCAACTCGTAAAGAGCGTTTCACAGTATTGATTTCTCCACACGTAAATAAAGATGCGCGTGACCAATATGAAATCCGTACTCACAAACGTTTAGTTGATATTGTTGAGCCAACAGAAAAAACTGTTGATGCTTTAATGCGTTTAGACTTGGCTGCCGGCGTTGACGTGCAGATCAGCCTAGGTTAATTAAGAGGTTATTACAATGATTGGTTTAGTCGGTCGTAAAGTCGGTATGACCCGTATCTTCAATGAAGATGGCGTGTCTGTACCGGTTACCGTTATCGAAATCGAAGCCAACCGCGTAACTCAAGTTAAAACTCTTGAAAACGATGGCTATACTGCAGTTCAAGTTACCACTGGCTCTAAAAAAGCAAGTCGTGTAACGAAGCCTGAAGCGGGTCATTTCGTGAAAGCTGGCGTTGAAGCTGGTCGCGGTTTATGGGAATTTCGTACTGAAGGTGAAGAATTCACTTTAGGTCAAGAAATTAACGTTGACATCTTCGCAGATGTTAAAAAAGTTGATGTTACCGGTACTTCTAAAGGTAAAGGTTTCCAAGGTGGTGTTAAACGTTGGAACTTCCGTACTCAAGATGCTACCCACGGTAACTCTTTATCACATCGTGTTCTCGGTTCTATTGGTCAAAACCAAACTCCGGGCCGTGTGTTTAAAGGTAAAAAAATGGCAGGACACTTAGGTAATGAACGTGTAACCGTTCAATCCCTTGAAGTTGTTCGTGTAGATGCTGAGCGTAAATTGCTATTAGTAAAAGGTGCCGTTCCGGGTGCTACTGGTAGTGATGTTATCGTTAAGCCGGCAGTTAAAGCATAGGTCTAGGAGATAGAGATGGAATTACAAGTTGTTGGTGCTAATGCACTCACTGTTTCTGAAACTACCTTCGGCCGTGAGTTTAACGAAGCGTTGATTCACCAAGTTGTTGTTGCTTATGCAGCAGGTGCTCGTCAAGGTTCTCGTGCACAAAAAACTCGTGCTGAAGTGTCCGGTTCAGGTAAAAAACCTTGGCGTCAAAAAGGTACAGGTCGTGCTCGTTCCGGTGATATTAAATCACCAATTTGGCGTTCTGGTGGTGTCACTTTCGCAGCGAAACCACAAGATCACAGTCAAAAAGTGAACAAGAAAATGTACCGCGGTGCAATCAAAAGCATTCTTTCCGAGCTTGTTCGTCAAGATCGTTTAGTTGTTGTTGATAAATTTGAAATTGATGCACCAAAAACCAAAGTATTAGTACAAAAATTAAAAGAATTAGCACTTGAAGATGTGTTAATCATCACAGCAAGTTTAGATGAAAATCTGTTCTTGGCAGCACGTAACTTATACAAAGTAGATGTTCGTGATGCTCAAGGTATTGATCCGGTAAGTTTAATTGCTTTCGATAAAGTAGTTGTAACTGTGGATGCTGTGAAGCAAATTGAGGAGATGTTAGCATGAGTCAAGAACGTTTGCTAAAAGTGCTTAAAGCACCACATGTCTCTGAGAAAGCAACAAATAACGCTGAGAAGTCAAACACAATCGTTTTCAAAGTCGCTTTAGATGCGAACAAAGTAGAAATTGCTAATGCAGTAGAGCAACTTTTTGAAGTGAAAGTGGATTCTGTTCGTACCGTTGTGGTGAAAGGTAAAACTAAACGCCGTGGTGCTAAGATGGGACGTCGCAGTGACTGGAAAAAAGCTTATGTTACACTTCAAGAAGGACAATCTTTGGACTTCGTTGAAGGCGCAGCAGAGTAATTACGGAGGAGTAGAAGATAATGGCTATCGTTAAATGTAAGCCGACCTCCGCTGGTCGTCGTCATGTTGTTAAAGTTGTTAACCATGAATTGCACAAAGGTAAACCTTTCGCTGCGCTTTTAGATACTAAATCTAAAACTGGTGGTCGTAACAACTATGGTCGTATTACTACTCGTCACATCGGTGGCGGTCACAAACAACACTATCGTTTAATTGATTTTAAACGTAATAAATTAGACATTCCTGGTGTTGTTGAACGTTTAGAATACGATCCGAATCGTTCTGCAAATATTGCTTTAGTGCTTTATAAAGACGGTGAACGTCGTTATATCTTAGCACCAAAAGGTTTGGCTGCAGGTGATCAAATCCAAGCGGGTGCACATGCGCCAATTAAAGTTGGTAACTCATTACCAATGCGTAATATCCCGGTTGGTTCTACCGTACATAATGTTGAATTAAAACCAGGTAAAGGCGGTCAAATTGCTCGTTCAGCTGGTGCTTATGTACAGATCATTGCCCGTGAAGGTAATTATGTGACTTTACGTCTCCGTTCTGGCGAGATGCGTAAAGTGTTGGCTGAATGTTCTGCCACCATTGGTGAAGTAGGCAACTCAGAGCATATGCTTCGCGTATTGGGTAAAGCCGGTGCTAACCGCTGGAGAGGTGTACGCCCTACAGTTCGTGGTACTGCAATGAACCCAGTAGATCACCCGCACGGTGGTGGTGAAGGTCGTAACTTTGGTAAACACCCAGTAACACCTTGGGGCGTTCAAACTAAAGGTAAGAAAACTCGCCATAACAAACGTACTGATAAATATATCGTACGTCGTCGTGGTAAATAATTTTAATTAAATAAGAGGATAAGCCATGCCACGTTCTCTCAAGAAAGGTCCTTTCCTTGACCTACACTTGTTGAAGAAGGTAGAGAAGGCGGTGGAAAGCGGGGATAAAAAACCAATTAAAACTTGGTCCCGTCGTTCAATGATCATTCCATCAATGATTGGATTGACCATCGCAGTCCATAATGGTCGTCAGCATGTTCCTGTTTATGTTTCTGATGAAATGATCGGTCATAAATTAGGCGAATTTGCACCGACTCGTACTTACCGCGGTCACGCTGCGGACAAGAAAGCTAAGAAGTAAGGGGTAAAAGATGGAAACTATTGCAAAACATCGTTACGCTCGCACTTCAGCGCAAAAAGCTCGCTTAGTTGCGGATTTAATCCGTGGCAAGAAAGTGGCTCAAGCTCTAGAAATTCTTACTTACACGAATAAAAAAGCATCTGCTTTAGTGAAGAAAGTTCTTGAGTCAGCGATTGCTAATGCTGAGCACAATGACGGTGCAGATATCGATGATCTTAAAGTTGCGAAGATTTTCGTAGATGAAGGTCCAAGCATGAAACGTGTTATGCCACGTGCTAAAGGTCGTGCAGATCGTATTTTAAAACGTACAAGCCACATCACTGTGGTTGTGTCAGATCGTTAATAAGTAGAGGAATAACAATGGGTCAAAAAGTACATCCACATGGTATTCGCCTAGGTATTGTAAAACCTTGGAGCTCTACTTGGTTTGCGAATACACAAGACTTCGCTGACAATCTTGAAGGCGATTTCAAAGTACGTCAATTCTTAAACAAAGAATTAGCGAATGCTTCCGTTTCACGTATCACTATTGAACGTCCAGCGAAAAGTATTCGTGTAACTATTCACACAGCTCGCCCGGGTATCGTTATTGGTAAAAAAGGCGAAGATGTTGAAAAATTACGCAACGCAGTAGCAAAAATCGCAGGCGTTCCAGCGCAAATCAACATTGCTGAAGTGAAAAAACCTGAATTAGATGCAAAATTAGTTGCAGACAGTATCGCTTCACAATTAGAACGTCGTGTTATGTTCCGTCGTGCTATGAAGAAAGCGGTACAAAACGCAATGCGTTTAGGCGCTAAAGGTATCAAAGTTGAAGTTAGCGGACGTTTGGGCGGTGCTGAAATTGCTCGTTCTGAATGGTATCGTGAAGGTCGTGTACCTCTACATACATTACGTGCGGACATCGACTATAACACTGCAGAAGCTCATACTACATACGGCGTAATCGGCGTTAAAGTATGGATCTTCAAAGGTGAGATTCTTGGTGGAATGGCTGCGCTAGCGCAACCGGAACAACAACCTGCCGACAAGCCTAAAAAGGCTCCGCGCGGTAAAGGTCGTAAGTAAGGAGAATCGCTAAATGTTGCAACCAAAACGTACAAAATTCCGTAAAGTTCACAAAGGCCGTAACCGCGGTATCGCGGGCGGTACAGAAGTTAGCTTCGGTACTTTCGGTTTAAAAGCTGTTGGTCGTGGTCGTTTAACTGCGCGTCAAATTGAAGCCGCTCGTCGTGCGATGACACGTGCAGTAAAACGTCAAGGTAAAATCTGGATTCGTGTATTCCCAGATAAACCAATTACTGAAAAACCACTAGAAGTCCGTATGGGTAAAGGTAAAGGTAACGTTGAGTACTGGGTAGCCTTAATCCAACCGGGTAAAGTTCTCTATGAAATGGATGGTGTGTCTGAAGAGATCGCAAGAGAAGCATTTGCTTTAGCAGCTGCTAAATTGCCAATTAAGACCACTTTCGTAACTAAGACGGTGATGTAATGAAAGCTCAAGAACTACGTACAAAAAGTGTTGAAGAGCTGAATGCTGAATTGGTTAACTTGTTAGGTGAGCAATTCAAGTTGCGTATGCAAGCAGCCACCGGTCAGCTTCAACAAACCCATCAGTTAAAACAAGTGCGTCGTAGTATTGCACAAATTAAAACTGTTCTAACCGAAAAGGCGGGTGAGTAATGACTGATAAAATTCGTAGCGTGCAAGGTCGTGTAGTAAGTGACAAGATGGAGAAATCTTTCGTTGTTGCTATTGAACGCAAGGTTAAACACCCACTTTATGGTAAGTTTATCCGTCGCACAACTAAACTACATGTGCACGATGAAAATAACGAAGCTAAATTAGGTGATTTAGTAGAAGTTCGCGAATGTCGTCCGATTTCTAAAACTAAATCATGGACTTTAGTTCGTGTAGTTGAGAAAGCAGTAATTGCTTAATTAACGACAAAAAGTAATAAAATAAAAGCCAATAGTGTAAAGCTATTGGCTTTTTTATTTTTAAAGTGCGGTTAAAATTTTACAAATTTTAACCGCACTTTTTTTCAGTAAGCTAATTTCGCAAAGAAGTATACTTCTTTTAGGTGTTATTGACATAACACCTAAACAAACACTGATAAAAATATTTTTAATAAGGATATTGGAGAAAATTATGCCAAAGATTGAATTGTCAAGTAAATGGTTTTGTGATGGGCGTGAGTTAAAACCTAAAGTTGGAGCAAATCAAAGTGATATTTGGATATATGATGGACGTGAATTAAGACCTAAAGTTGGAGCAAAACAAAGTGATATTTGGGTATATGATGGACGTGAGTTAAAACCTAAAGTTGGAGCAAAGCAAAGTGATATTTGGGTGACAGAAGGGAATAAGATTAAGCCTAAAGTTTCAGCAAACTATAATACTACTTATGAACTAAGTGGTAACCCTATTCTAGTTGCTTTTGGTCAGATTGTTTTAAAACTTTGGTAAGAGGGAGGTAATTATGTCTAAAAAAATCAGAAGTTGTGCAATTTATAAAGATTTAATTATCGAATCTGCTGAAGATTATACCGTTACTATCAGATGCCGTGACAGAAAAACACGAAACATGTTAAGAGAAATTTCTGAAGATCTTGGTTTTGAATATTCTGACGAATGGAATACTCGTTATTTTGGCCATCGATTAATTAATTTCATCAACGGTGTTGATACTCGTAGAGAAACTACAAAATTAGCGGAGGATAAATTCCCAGAAGAACTTATCTCAGATACTGATACTACAGAGTATATTTCTGATGAGGATTGGGAATGGTGGTGTGGATTATCAGATACACTAAAATATATTGTGTTATGGAATATTAAAGATGAATTTCTTGATGAAGACTATGGCTTGACTCCTGAATACGATGATTTAAGTCAGGAAATTTCTACAGAACTAGATCTTTATGACAGAAATGGTGCAATCGCTTTCTATTTGAAAGATTATATTGTAGGTGTGCATTTCTCAGATGGTAATTTTGAACCTGGAATAACTCATAAATTTGTCATTCCGGATAATGTGTATAATATTAGAGAGTTGCCTAAATTGTCACATATTAAGCAATTGTCTTCATTATCGTTCCATGGTTGGGGTGGCGGTTTTGGTTCGGAGGAAATTGATTTGCTTGCTCAAATTCCTCAACTGAAAGAACTGGATCTTACTACTAATAGTGTTTCTGGAGATGCTCTAGAAAAATTATCTTCGTTGACTAATTTAAGAACTCTTTCTTTACCATATTCGGGGGATTGGAGTGCTGATGAGTGTAGTATGTTAGCCGCATTAGGTGATAAATTACCAAATTGTGTAATTAATCTACATGTTGGTACTTATGAGGATATTAGTAATCTTGCTGCATTAAAAAGCCTTAATGTATCATCACTTTCATTCAGAGATTGGGATGAGTCTGTAAAAGAAGATGTAATAGATTTGATAATTTCATTCTCTAGTATTAAAGAATTAGACCTTTCTGGTAATAAAGTAGATATTCAATTATTAGCTAAATTAGCGTCTTTGCCTAATTTAAGCACCCTTTATTTAGAAGATACTAAGAATTTTGATTACTACAGCATAGAACCTGACAGTGATGAGTGTAATCAACTTCAAAGTGCATTACCAAATTGTAAAATTCGGTATAGCATATAATAAGTTGGATTTACAATTGACTGACTTTATAAATAACACCGTGTGTAATACATGCGGTGTTTATTATTTTTATTGTAGAATGGCAAGTATATAGAAAGAAATATTACTTATTCTTTTTGGTGTTCCCATATTTAAATGAATTTCAAGTATTGGAGAAAATGTGGAAAAGTCTTTACCTCCTAAACCCAGTTTTTCAGAAGTTAATAAATATCTAGATGAATGGAAAAATCTTGAAGGTTATACTTCACAAGAAGAGGCATTAAATAAACTTTTTCTAGAGTTATTACCTGGAAATTCTGAAATAGCTGATATTTTATTAAAGGCATCATGTTTAAATGATTTTTATAGCACAAGAATATTTGCTATTTATCCTGTGGCAAAACGTATTTTAAGTATTAAAGATCTAGATAAACGTTTAAAGGCTGGTGATATCAAATTAGTTCGTGAATTAGGAAACGTAAAAATTGGTAATAACAAAAGGTATTTTTATTCTTTTGCGACTAAATATTGTAGTCATCATAATCCAATTGCTTTCCCAATTTATGATAGTTATGTGGAGAGAGTTCTCTTATATTTTAATAAAATAGATAAATTTTCATCATTTAAAAGAATAGATCTAAAAGATTACAGAAAATTTAAAGGAATTTTGTTGGATTTCCAAAGATATTATAAATTAGAGAGATTTAAGTTAAAAGAAATTGATCGCTATCTCTGGTTGTTAGGCAAGGAAATTTTCCCAAGATATAAAAACTGATAAGTTTCTCTAATGTAATAATTCGCTTCATTTTTTTCTAACCCTTATTTTTTCATTCGATGAATTTTGAATGTATAGAGATATTTTTATAATTCTAAAAACTGCGGTAAATTTCAACCGCACTTTTAGCAAACGACTTAAGAAGAGGAAGGCAAATTATCGTTGCCTTTCTCTTTTTCTTTTGATAGAATC
>NZ_CALIWN010000042.1:0-3212 GCF_938046485.1 uncultured Aggregatibacter sp.
TTAAATCTTGTGGTGTAACCGCTTCCAGGTCACCTAAAGACAAGCGCTCTTTCACCGCACGTTCAACACGCACTAAACCAATACGGAATTGGTTCTCTGCCATTTCGCCCACAGAACGAATACGACGGTTACCCAAGTGGTCGATATCATCCACTTCACCACGACCGTTACGAATTTCGATCAATTTCTTCATGACATTAACGATATCTTCGTTACTTAATGTGCCACTACCGGTAGTTTCTTCAATGCCTAAAGAGCGGTTGAATTTCATACGACCTACCGCAGATAAATCATAACGGTCGGAAGAGAAGAATAAATTATCAAATAACGCTTCAGCAGCTTCTTTTGTCGGTGGCTCGCCCGGACGCATCATGCGATAGATTTCGACTAGCGCACTCAAACGGTCATAAGAAGGGTCAACACGTAAGGTTTCGGAAATATACGGACCATAATCAAGATCATTCGTAAACAAAGTCTCAATTTGTGTATAACCGGCTTGTGCCAATTTAGCCAATAACTCAAGAGAAAGCTCCATATTGGCAGGGCAAACCAATTCACCGGTTTCAAGATCCACATAATCTTTTGCTGCAACTTTGCCAACAATATACTCAGTCGGCACTTCAACTTGGCTAACGTTGTCTTTTTCTAAAGCTTTAATATGACGTGCAGTGATGCGACGACCACGTTCAACATACACTTTGCCATTAGCTTCAATATCAAATGCTGCCGTTTCACCACGTAAACGTTCAGGCATTAAATTCATCAGTAATTTATTATCTTTAATTTCGAAGACAACTTTATCAAAGAAAAGATCTAAGATTTGTTCAGTGGTGTAACCTAGCGCACGCAAGATAATGGTTGCCGGTAATTTACGGCGACGGTCAATACGCGCATATAAGTTATCTTTTGGATCAAATTCAAAATCCAACCATGAACCACGGTAAGGAATAATACGTGCGTTATATAGCACTTTACCTGAAGAGTGCGTTTTACCTTTGTCACTATCAAAGAATACACCCGGACTACGGTGTAATTGAGACACGATAACACGTTCAGTACCGTTAATCACAAAAGTACCGTTATCGGTCATTAAGGGGATTTCCCCCATGTAAACTTCTTGTTCTTTAATATCTTTGATCGTACCCGGTGCAGCGTCTTTGTCATAACTTACTAAGCGTAATTTCACGCGTAATGGTGCTGCATAGGTGGTGCCACGGATTTGACATTCACGCACATCAAATACCGGCTCGCCTAATTGATAGCTAACATATTGTAATTCGGTATTTCCATTGGTACTGACAATAGGGAATACTGAACGGAAAGCGGCTTCTAAGCCTTGCTGACCATCCGGATCTCGTTGAATAAATTTCTCAAAAGAATCAAGCTGGATTGTTAATAAATAAGGAATATTTAAAACTTGCGGACGTTTGCCGAAGTCTTTACGAATTCGTTTTTTCTCGGTATAGGAGTAAACCATAGGGTTCCTCTGTTTGCTGTTCAGTGACCCACAATCAACACACAATAATTTGGGCAAAAATTGGTGATAACATATTAGATACCGTTTTAGATGACCGCACTATGAACCTTACTTCTTGAGTGGGTGACTCAAATTAAAATGCTGAATTTAATCTGAGGAAACAAAAGTAATTAAACGGCAAATTGACTTCTGTTTTTGATAGCACAAAATGGCTGATGGTCACCCACCAGCCATTTAGCCTGAGAAACAGGACAAAACAAAATCAAAATTATTTGATTTCTACTTTCGCGCCAGCTTCTTCTAATTCTTTCTTAAGTGCTTCTGCTTCTGCTTTAGCGATGCCTTCTTTCAATACAGCCGGTGCAGATTCAACTAAGTCTTTAGCCTCTTTCAAGCCTAAACCGGTTGCACCACGTACTGCTTTGATTACTGCTACTTTGTTAGCACCCGCTTCAGCAAGCACTACATCGAATTCAGTTTTTTCTTCTGCTGCCGCTGCTGCACCACCTGCTGGCGCTGCTGCTACTGCTGCCGCTGCTGAAACACCGAATTTTTCTTCCATCGCTGTGATTAATTCAACGATTTCAGTTACAGATTTAGAAGCAATCGCTTCAATGATTTGTTCGTTAGTTAATGACATAACAATCAATTCCTAAAGTAAATAAAGTTAATTGGATGAAGAAACGTTTGATTAAGCCGCTTCTTGTAATTTGTCGCGTAATGCCGCAAGAGTGCGAACAAGTTTGCCTGCCGCAGCTTCTTTCATTGTGCCCATTAAACGTGCAATTGCTTCGTCGTAAGTCGGTAATGTTGCTAAGAATTCAACATCTTGGATCTTACCTTCAAAGGCTGCACCTTTAAGTTCAAACTTATCGTTTGCTTTCGCAAATTCTTTGAACAAACGTGCTGCAGCACCTGGATGTTCAGTAGAGAATGCGATAAGTGTTGGACCGGTAAATGTGTCTTTCAAACATTCGAATTCAGTGCCTTCTACCGCACGACGTAATAAAGTATTACGAACAACGCGCATAGAAACACCGGCTTCGCGTGCAGATTTACGCAATTCGGTCATTTTGTCTACTGTTACACCACGGGAATCCGCGATCACAGCAGAAAGGGCACCTTTGGCTGCTTCATTTACTTCGGCAACAATTGCTTGTTTGTCTTGAAGATTTAATGCCATTGGCTGTTAGCTCCTGAATACACTCCGATTGCTCGGAATTTAAATACCTAATAAAACGACTATTAGGATGAATTCGGTGCACAGAAGCAAGAAAATTCTTATTCTGTTCACCATCTACGTAGGATAATTAAGATTGCTCCCCTACGGTCTTGGACGGGGCTTGAATGAGGTCAAGCACCAACCAGAAATACTAAACCGCAAATAAACTACGGTCTAAAAAGGTCAAAGATTATAACGGTCGAAATATCGTTTGTAAATGCCTGATGACAAAAAATCACCAATTCAACAACGATAAATGCCGGAAAAAATAACCGCACTCACAAAAGTGCGGTCATATTTCATCGTATTTCTACGGATTACAGTGAAGCTTGATCGATAGCTACACCGGCACCCATTGTCGTAGAAAGACTGACTTTCTTAATGAAGATACCTTTAGAAGTTGCAGGTTTTGCTTTAGTTAAAGCGGCTAACAACGCTTGAAGGTTTTCTTTTAATTGCGCTTCAGAGAAGTTTGCTTTACCGATAGTGGTGTGAATGATACCGTTTTTATCA
>NZ_CALIWN010000043.1:0-1919 GCF_938046485.1 uncultured Aggregatibacter sp.
CCATTGATAGGCGGTTTCTCGGCTGACAACATGAACCCGAATATCTTCATTTTCTTCCGCTAAACCATGCAAACCGCCAACTTGGGTGCTATCTACTTTGCCGACAAATAAATGAATACGTTCTAATACGCCGCCCGGACTATCCCAAACGCTTAAGCAGTGTTGTAGATGAGTGATTTTTGCACCGGCTTCTTCTTCACTTTCTCTTAATGCGACGGATTCCGGCGTTTCGCCTTCTTCTACCATGCCGGCAATCAATTCAAGTAACCATGGCGATTGTTTTAATGCCGGGTCGTAGGCACCGATACGCACTTGTTCTACCAACACGACATTATCCAATACCGGATCGTAAGCGATGACGGCAGAAGCCGCGCCTTTGATTAACAATTCCCGCGTAACCACACCACTCCAGCCGCCGGCAAAAAGTTTATGTTTAAATTTCACTTTATTTAGTTTAAAAAAACCGCGATAAACTGTTTCATCCTCTAAAATCTCTATATCCTGTTGAGTAAATTGTTGAAACGGATACATCTTTCTCTCCCTAAATGTTCGCCGGCAGTTAGGATACTTTCATTCTTCCTAAAAAAAAATGGAATTTTGGCTAAAATTTTCGGATCTTTGAAGTTAGTCACAAAACTCGGGAGGTGGAGAGCAACGAAAAAAACGTGGTATGGCGTAATGAACATGTTGCTCTCCCAACGTAAGAATGGGGGAAATTATTTTTCTTCTTGCGTGATTTTAACCCAACGTTCAATGAGGCGTTTGCTTTCTGCATCGGCACCAAAACGGATGAAGTCAATATCCAATAACTTCAGTTTTGTTGGATCGCTGGCTTTCGGGGACGCCTTAGCGTGAATGTTCGTTGGAATTTGATAAGAATCGGATTCGCGCCATGGAATTTCTTGTGCTTCCGCATCGAGGACGAAATCCACGAAGTGTTTGGCATTATCAAGATTGCGTGCACCCTTGATAATGCTGACCGCACCCAGTGTGTAGCCCACCCCTTCACAAGGCAAAATGCCTTTTACCGGTGCGCCTTTGTCTTTTTCACGCACATAACTATGCATAAAGGAAACATCCACACTCACTTCACCGGTGGATAAATTACCGGTGGCTAAACCGCTCTTAGAATATTGTGCCACGTTTGCATTGAGTTTTTTCAAGTAATCAAAGGCTTTTTCTTCACCCCAAAGTTGTACTAATGTTGTTAGAAAAGAATAGCCGGTGCCGGACACGCGAGGATCGGCATATTGAATTTGATTTTTGAATTCTGGCTTAAGTAAATCGGCGAAGCATTTCGGTTCCGGAATATTGAGCTGTTTTAATTTTTCCGTATTCACGCCGATGGCAACTTCCATTAAATAGATAATTGACGTGTAGTCGCCTCGTTCATCCATTAATTTTTTGAACTGTGGCATGATGTCTTTTTGTAATGGGGAGCGATAAACTGCCAGCAAGCCTTGATCAGCGGCTTGTAAGTGCGGTTCAAAGGTGCCGCCAAACCATACATCGGCTTGTGGATTGTCTTTTTCCGCTTTGATTTTACCCAGTACGGTGCCGGTGCTGTTGCGTACAAATTGAGTGTCAACATGATATTTTTCGGCAAAGCGTTTTGTGACTTTTTCACAGGTGGCATTTTGCACGCTGCAATACACGGTGAGTTTGCCTTCCGCTTGGGCGTTTTGCGTATAAAACAGCATTGGAAGCAAGCAAAGTGCGGTGGTTTTTAAGGTCGTTTTTAAAAGGGAATCATTTTTAGCAAGCATGGTCATTGATCTAATCCTTGATGAGATTGAAAAACAAAACCAGCTAACAACTCAACGGGGGAAATCGGCTGAAAGACGCCATAGAAGCAGAGTGAAGTGCATTAGTTTCCTACGTCAGTGCTAACTGTATCAGGTTCACGGGTATTTCTCAGC
>NZ_CALIWN010000044.1:0-3553 GCF_938046485.1 uncultured Aggregatibacter sp.
GCATTAGTTTCCTACGTCAGTGCTAACTGTATCAGGTTCACGGGTATTTCTCAGCTTCGTTATTTAAGCGAACGAAGCACCCCGACTAACGCGTACTACTATAAAATGTTACTTCGTGTTTGTAAATGTTTTGTTATGTTTCATCTTATTGTTTTTTCTAACTTTCCCTTTCTTTCGGTGGAGACAGCCTATGTCTTAACAGACTGTCTTAATAGACCGCGATTCATCAAAAAACGATAAATTCACAGAGATAATGTGTGAATTCTGTACAATTTCAAGCCAGACGCGATTATTTTTAAATTTAAACTTGCAATTTATTTTGAAATGAGTAGAATAGCCCACCTCAATCGCGGGGTGGAGCAGCTTGGTAGCTCGTCGGGCTCATAACCCGAAGGTCGTCGGTTCAAATCCGGCCCCCGCAACCATTTTTCATGATGTAACTTCTTTTTAAGAGCTGTTTTGATGTTTTTTCAAAACAGGTTTTTTCTTTTCTCATCTTTATTTTGATTGGCGTGAGGAAATCATATTCTTGCCCACGCCATCAATTATCAACTATACATCGCTTCAATTTGCGCTTGATAGCGTTGCAAAATAACCTTTCGGCGTAATTTTAAGGTAGGGGTAATTTCTTCCAGCTGCGTACTAAACGCCTGAGGCAACAGGGTGAAACGTTTGATTTGTTCCCAACCGGCAAGCTCTTTTTGTAACTCGTTGATTCGCTGTTCTAACATTTGCAAAATCTCGGAATGTTTGAGCAATTCCAACCGATCTTGATATTTGATGTTGACCTGTTTGGCGTATTCCTCAAGGGCAGCATAGCAAGGCACGATAAGGGCGGAGACATATTTTTTGGCATCAGCAATAACCGCGATTTGTTCAATGAATTTGTCTTTGCCGATTTTGCTTTCCAACACTTGCGGTGCAATGTATTTGCCGTTGGAGGTTTTCATTAATTCTTTAATGCGGTCGGTGATGTATAAATTCCCCTCGGCATCAAATTCGCCCGCATCACCGGTTTTTAAAAAACCGTCTGCAGTGAAAGCATCGGCGGTTTCTTGTGGTTTTTTGTAATACCCTTTCATCACCATGCCACCGCGTACGAGAATCTCGTTATTTTCGCCAATTTTGACTTCTGCGCCCGGCATTAAGCGACCGATGGAATTGGCGTTAAAGTGGAGATCATCCCAACAGGAGACGGTCGCAGTAGTTTCTGTCATACCGTAACCGAGTTTAATGTTTAAACCGATACTGTGGAAAAATAACCCGATAGTCGGTTCTAATTTGGCACCGCCGCAAGGCATCATGCGAATGCGTCCGCCGAGCAGCGCACGTAATTTGCCAAGTACCAGCTTGTTGGCAAGGGCATATTGTTGTTTTAACAAAAAGCCGATTTTTTGTCCTTTGGCAAGGGCATCAAAATGTTGACGCCCGACTGCCATCGCCCAATGGAAAACCCATTGGCGTAGTTTGGGAGCATCGTGCACTTTATCTAAAATGGCCGTATAAATTTTTTCGTAAAAACGTGGCACGGCACACATTAAGGTCGGACGAATCTCTGTCAAAGCCGACCGCACTTGATTGGTGTCTTCAATGTAACAGTTGGTCGCACCGCGATGGAGCACATAAGCTACCCAAGCGCGTTCAAAAATATGCGATAAGGGTAAAAAGGAAAGAGATACATCGGTATCATCTACTTTCAGCGCCTGATCGTGCGCATTGAGTTGGTGCGCTAAATTGGCGTAATCCAACATCACGCCTTTCGGCTCACCGGTCGTGCCCGAGGTGTAAATCAGCGTAAACAAATCTTCCAAGCACTTGCCATCCAATCGCTGTTGTAATTCCGCCTGATATTGCTCATCTGCCATCTCAATAAAGTCTTGCCAATGACAGGCTTTGGCGTGTTCATGCAAATGGATTGTGCTTTTCATCGCCACGATTTTTTCCAGTTTCGGGCATTCATCGACGATCTCCAATACTTGATTATATTGTTCTTGGTCGCCCACGAAAATGATCTTCATATCTGCATTATTGATAATAAATTGGGCTTGTTTGGCGGTATTCGTGGCATAAATCGGCACGGTGACGGCACGCACTTGCAATGTACCGATGTCGGTGATCGTCCAACGTGGCATATTATGCGAAAAAATACCAATTTTATCTTGAATATCAATATGATTTGCTAATAACGCTAAGGAAATTTGGTCAATTTGTTGTTGAAACTCTGACCAAGAAATAGACAGCCAGTTGTTATCTTTGAAGTAACGAAGTGCGGTGCGATTTGCCAGCGTTTTGGCTTGGCTACGTACACGGTGAATAAAATGAAAATTGAGATCCATGATTAAAAACCCAAAGTCAGCTAACAGTTGTGCGCTAATATAGCGGATTGAGGCGCAAAACTCTAGCCATAAAAACAATGAATAGGCATACACGGCAAGCAAGTTTATCTATGCAGTGATCTTGCTTTTAGAACGACAAAGTGCGGTGAAAAAAATAAGCGTTTTTCTATTGGGAAGAAAAACGCTTATGGTTTCTATAAACGTTCAGACGGAATCTGAAAATGAACGGTTTAAACTACCATTGGAAACGATAGACGGCTTGTACGCCAAATGGTTGCTTGATGTGTTTGCCATCAGCGCGATTCACTTCTAAACCAATACGGTGATTGCCCAAACCGGCATTAAAACCGACCGCACTTGTGAAACGACCGCGATAACTTTCTACATTGAGTTGAGTACCACGGTAGTTAATGTCGCTGTGGTGGTGGCGTGTCGTGATCGCATTCGCTTCGGCATAAGGTTGAAGTTTCCATCCTTGGTTCAACTCGAAGGTTTTGGCAAGGCGTAAACCGACACGAGAAGAAATGGCGGATAAGCTATCTTCTTTTTCTTTACCGTTAATATGCGTCCAAGCCAATTGCGCTTGTGGGGTCAAGGTCCATGCACCGGCTAATTGGAATTGTTTGCCGATTTCACTGCTTAACGTGTAAGCGTTGTAACGCTGTTTTTCCGTATGATTCGAGTGGGCGGTTAAGCGACTATATTGCGCGATGTTATCTAAATAGACACCATTGTCGGCAAGATAAGTACCATAAAGCCCAAGGGTTTGTCCTTTCACTTTTCCGCTACCGTAATGATTGTTGAAGTCAATATTGGCTTGGCTGTGTCCGACAAATCCACCTAAACGCACCTTATCCGTTGCTGCAGCATCTGCGCCAATTTGTAAGCTATGTACGTTTTGCTTAAAGCCGGAAGTTTGACTTTCACCCGTGGAAAGTGCGGTCAGTTTTTGATGTGAATTGACGTTTCTCACCCAAACATTGCCTTTCTCACCAGTTCTAATTTCGCCTAAACGTTGGTGGATGCCGTTTAATTCATTTTCGACCATCAGTAATTCCGCTTGGCGAAGAGACACTTGTGCGTTTGCGCTCTCAAGTAGTTGTGCGGTCGCCGGTAAAGATGGTGTAATACTTGGCTGTGGCTGTGGCTGTGGCTGTGGCTGTGGCTGTGGCTGTGGCTGTGGCTGTGGCTGTGGCTGTGGCTGTGGCTGTGGCTGT
>NZ_CALIWN010000045.1:0-65436 GCF_938046485.1 uncultured Aggregatibacter sp.
CACAAGCCCCTTGAGGGGCTTGTGAAGTATAGGCCCTTATAGGGGAGCCTAAAAAACGCACGTTTTACGTGTGGATTGTTATTTTAATAAAAAAGGGCGGTGTTGAATGGGAAAACTCCCATGAACACGCGCCCTTTGAGGTTGTTGTGTGAGATTACATTTTCTCAACGGTTTTAATGCCGAGTAAATCCAATCCTTGTTTTAGCGTTCTTTCTGTTAACAACGCCAGTTTTAAGCGACTGAGTTTCACTTGCTGATCGTCGTTATTCAGAATTGGACAATGCTCGTAGAAGGAAGAGAATACGCCGGCTAATTCGTATAAATAAGCGCAAAGTACATGTGGTGTACCTTCTTTTCCAACCACTTGAACGGCCTCTTCAAATTGCAATAATTTGATTGCCAAAGCACGTTCTTTTTCATCCGTAATGCTTAATTGGGCTTGTTCTACTTCGCTTAGGGCAATTTGGCTACGATTGAAAATCGAACGAATGCGGGTGTAGGCATATTGCATATAAGGCGCCGTGTTGCCTTCAAAGCTCAACATATTGTCCCAGTCAAATACATAATCCGTGGTGCGGTTTTTGGATAAGTCCGCATATTTCACCGAACCGATACCAACAGCTTCAATCACATCAGCTTTTTCTTGCTCAGAAAGTGCGGTGGATTTTTGCGAAATTAATACGCCCGCACGTTCAATGGCTTCGTCTAATAAATCCGCCAGTTTTACGGTGTCACCACTACGGGTTTTGAACGGTTTGCCGTCTTTGCCTAACATCATGCCGAAATTTTTGTGTTCCAACTGGAAGCTATCCGGCACATAGCCTGCTTTACGAGTAATCAGCCAAGCTTGTTGCATATGTTGGCTTTGGCGCGTATCGGAGAAGACTAATGCACGGTTGGCTTTTAAGGTTTCGTAACGGTATTTGGCAGCCGCGATGTCAGTGGTGGTGTAAAGGAAACCGCCATCTTTTTTCTGCACAATAACACCCATTGGATCGCCGTCTTTATTTTTGAATTCATCCAAATAAACCACTAATGCGCCGTCATCTTCTACGGCTAAGCCTTGTTTTTTCAGATCTTCAACAATGCCCGGCAACATTGGGTTATACAAGCTTTCACCCATCACATCTTTGTCTGTTAAAGTCACGTTGAGACGATCGTAGTTGTGTTGGTTTTGTTGCATGGTAATTTTCACCAGTTTTTGCCACATGGTACGGCAATATTCATCGCCACTTTGTAATTTCACCACGTAGTTACGGGCTTTTTCGGCAAAGACCGGATCTTCGTCATAATGTTTTTTTGCCGCGCGATAAAAGGCTTCTAAATCGCTCAATTCCATTTCGGTGGCGTGTTCGTTTTCCATTTTTTCCAAATAGGCAATCAGCATACCGAATTGAGTACCCCAGTCGCCAACATGGTTAGCGCGGATAACGTGGTTACCTAAAAATTCAAGTGTGCGTACAACGGCATCGCCAATAATGGTGGAGCGTAAATGTCCCACGTGCATTTCTTTGGCAACGTTTGGGGAGGAATAGTCCACCACCACAGTTTGTTTTTCCGGATTGTGTACACCTAATTTCGGATCTTGTACCGCGCGGTTGATGTTGTCTGCCAGCCAAGTGTCTTTTAGAAAAATGTTAATAAATCCTGGGCCGGCAATTTCCGTTTTTTCTGCAATGTCTTGTAATTCGGCTTTGTCTAATACGCTTTGCGCAAATTCACGTGGGTTTAATCCCAATTTCTTGGCGGCCGGCATGATGCCGTTAGCTTGATAATCACCAAACTGCACTTTGCCCGATTGGCGAACGAGGGCTTCACATTGTGCGTCGGCACCGGCAGCGATCATCGCCTGTTTGATTTTTTCGGATAAAATAGATTGAATATTCACGGCTGAACCTTAATTTTTTGAAATAAGTTTGGGCTGATAAAAATAGCTCGATATAATACCGTTCTTTCACCTTTCAGAAAAGCCAAAAAGGAAAATTATGTCGTTTCGCTTTCCCCATAAAATGTTTGAAAAACAGACCGCACTTTTTGCCGACTTTCAGGATTTTGAGCAAAAAATTCAGGCATTGGCACAACAGATCAATTTAGATTTAAACCAATATGAAATTGATCATCTTTCGCTTCGGGTTAATTCGGCACAGAGAGCCTGTGCTTGGCTGGCATTGTTATTAAACTATGGCACCGTGCTAAGTGATAATCAAGTGAATGGGCGGGTGATTTATTTAATTGCTTTAGCGGAGCCTTTATACCTTGCAGGTCGTCCCATTGATATTGTGGAATTGCCGTTTCCTAAGGATAAAGCGTACCCGAAAGAAACATGGGAGCATATTGAAGTGGTTGTTCCATTTTTATCAGATGAAACCGCCACCGCATGGTTAGCGCGCATAAAAAATTTGTTTTTACGGAACCAATCGGCAGAATTGAAAGTCAAAACGAGCGAACCGAAAGCTGAGGGCGAAAAACTGGCTAATTTATCGGTGGCAATCAGTTTTGCGGACAAGCGCTGTAATCATGTTTGTATTAAGGTTCACCCATACAGTATTAAACAAATCGTGAATGCGGTTTGATTGTATGAAACGATTTTACTAAAATGAGTCGCCTCACTTTATGAATAAGGCGACGTAAAAATTAATCTCGTATTTAAGGAGCATTTATGAAAAAAATTGCATTCGCTGTGCTAATGAGCTTAACTCTTGTGGGTTGTGCCAATGAAGACATTTATGGCGGTAACGTCTATTCTGGCGATCAAGCAAAAGAAGCGCGTTCAATTAGCTACGGTACCATTGTTTCCACCCGTCCGGTGAAAATTCAAGCAGATAATCAAGGTGTGCTTGGTACCATTGGTGGCGGCGCTATCGGCGGTATCGCCGGTTCTGGTATCGGTGGCGGTACTGGTCAAGCGATTGCGACTGCCGTAGGCGCGGTTGCCGGTGCGGTGATTGGTAGTAAGGTAGAAGAAAAAGCCAGCCAAGTTAGTGCGCTTGAAATGGTGATTAAGAAAGATGACGGTAAAGAAATCGTTGTGGTGCAAAAAGCAGAAGCGAATCTTGTCCCGGGTGCACGTGTACGCATCGTAGGTGGTTCTCGTTTGAACGTTTCCGCACTTTAATTTGTCTTTCTAAAAAAATCAGCCCTCTTATTTTTAAGGGGGCTGATTTTTTATGGTTTATCCGTTTTAACGTTAAGCTATTTGCGCGGAAGTGAAATTTTGTTTTCTTCGCTCGGGCGATATAACACTAATACATGCCCTATCGTTTGCACCTCAGCAGCACCGGTTTCACGCACAATGGCATTGATGATCAGTTGTTTGGTTTCACGATCCGAACCGCTAATTTTCACTTTAATTAACTCATGGTGGCTGAGGGATAAATCAATTTCCGCCAATACCCCTTCAGTTAATCCGTTACCGCCCAACATCACCACCGGGCTTAAATGATGGGCAAGACTTTTTAAATATTGTTTTTGTTTGGTTGATAATGTAATCGACATAATAATCTCTTGAAAAAAGGGAGGCGGTGATTCTAAAGCAAAGTGCCTATTTTAGCGAATACATTCTGATGAAAAATAGCGCTAAAATCCACCGCACTTCCATTATTGTTTGAGGGTCTGGATATAACTCGCAACATCTTGCATATCTTGTTCGCTTAATCCTTCTTTCACGCGATTGCCGGGACCTTCAATTTTTCCGCTTTTACGATCTTGAAGTGAACTAATAATTTTCTCTTGGGAGAACGTATTCACAATTTGGGATTGTCCCATCGCTGATTTTTCAGCTTGTTTTCCGTGGCAAAGTGCACATGAACGGTTAAAAATCTTTTGTCCATGTTCAATATTGCCTTCCGCATGAACGCTTGAAATTGCACTTAATGCAATAAGAGAAAGCATAGTAGAGTAAATTTTCATGATTTTCCTTAATTGATTTTCGTTGGGGTAAAGAGTTGTTGTAAATCCTTTTCGGATAACAAACCTTCAAATTTATATATCAGTTTGCCGCTTGGGTCAATCACGAAAGACGTCGGTGTACCGACAAGTTGGTAGCGTTCGGCGGTGATTTTCATTTGATCTTTAAATACCGGCAGGGTGAGTTGTCGTTTGGTGACAATCGCTAGTGTGTCGGCCTTTTCGCCGTCGATATTCATGGCGACCAGTTGCACTTGGTTAGGGTATTTTTCCGCCCATTGTTGCAAGGTTCTTAATTCCGCAATGCAGGCGCCACAGGTTTCCGACCAGAAGTTGATGAGCACGGTTTTGCCCTGCCAGTTGCTTAACGAGGCTTTATTGCCTTGTAGATCGAAGGCGGCAATCTCCGGGGCAGGTTGGCCGATTTGCGCGGATTCCTCTTTGCAGGAAACACTGAAAAAAACGACCGCACTTATACCGAGAAAACGAAGAAAATTAGCCCGCATTTTTTTCCTCACGCAATAATTTGCCGTGTTGTAAGTAAATAATGCGGTTGGTGAGTTTGCCTAAGTCCGGGTTATGAGTCACCATGACGATCGTACGTCCTTGCCGGTTTAATTCCGTGAGTAAATTCAACACTAAATGTTCATTTGTCTCATCGAGGTTGCCGGTGGGTTCATCGGCAAAAATGACAGGCGGCTGGTTCACTAAGGCGCGCGCAATACACACCCGTTGTTGTTCCCCGCCGGAAAGTTGGCTTGGGCGGTGATTCATGCGATGCGCCAAGCCTACTTGATCTAATACGGCTTTGGCAGCGGCTTCATCGACCACGCTGTGATAATGTTGCGCCAGCATCACGTTTTCAAGCGCGGTTAAATAAGGGATGAGGTGAAATTGTTGGAACACTAAACCGATTTTTTCCGCGCGGAAACGTTGTCTGCCCGTTTCGTCCAGTTGTGCGGCATCCACACCGTCTAAAATCACTTTGCCTTCGGTTGCGGTATCCAAGCCGGTGAGAATGTTCATTAATGTGGTTTTACCTGAACCGGAGGCACCCATGATAGAGACGAATTCACCTTCGGCAATTTGAATATTAATGTCTTCAAGTGCGGTCACTTGGCCGAATCTTTTATATAAATGCTGTGTTTCAATGACTGGTTTAGCCATGTTATTCCCCTTTCAATACGTTGGCGGTTTGAATCTCTAAAGCGCGGCGGGTCGGTACGATAACCGCGATAAACGCCACTAATAAGGATAAAGTAATGGTAATCGGGAGCACCGGCAGGCGCATATCAATATAGGCTTTGAATACGGTTAAGCCGAGTACCTGTGCTAATAGATAGCCGATGATTAAGCCGCATACAATGGCGCAAAGGGCGATAATCAAGGTTTCTGCGCCGATTTGTTTAATGATGTCTCGGCTTTTCGCACCGAGAGCTTTTTGCAACGCAAATTCTTTCGCTCGTTCGCCCACAATGGCGATTAAGGTGGTGTTCACGCAAAGGGTAGCTAAAATCAAAATTACCACAGAAATCAACCCCATCAAGCCTTTGATTTTATCTAAAATTTGCCCTTCGGAGGCGGAGACTTTGCGGATCGGATGAATGTCTAAATCGGGATATTGTTGTTGCAACTGTTGGGCAAATTGATCCACTTGGCCTTGATCGTTTTTGACGTTTAACAATACGTTGGTCGCCAAGTTTTCTTTTTCCAACCAGTTTTGTGCAAAATCCAGGCTCACGATCAACATATTGTCGGTGGCATCGCCCGCTTCTACGATGGCTTTAATATTGAACTGGTGTTTATCCACGGAATTGAGGCTTAACATGAGTTTATCGCCCACGTTTAAATTAAGCCGTTCCGCGAGAGTTTTTCCGATCATGGCGTTGCGTTCGTCGAAGTTTACCCCGATAGGATTGCCTGTGATTTGCCAATAAGGTGCAAGGGTTTTCATATCTTCAAACCACACGCCCATCATCACGATTTTTTCCAAATCACTACGTGTCACGCCATATAAATAGGGGCTTGCAGCCGTGATTAAGCCTTTCGGTGCTTGGTCAAGGATCTGTTGCACTTGATCCACTTTGATTAAATTGCCGTTGCTGGGGCCAATATAAAAATTGGCGCCGAAGGTACGCAGTTCTTGGCTCATTTTGGTGTTGATGTCGAAGTACACCGCCGCCATTGCCGTCACAATGCTTGCGCCCACCGTGAGTGCGGCAAAAATGATGAATACCCGTTGCAAGCGCAGACGCAAGGCGCGTAATACCAAGCGCCAAAACATATTGATAGGTTTATTGTCTGCCATAAAGCACCTCGATAGGATAAAGACGGGCAATTCGGTGTGCCGGGAACCAAGCGCCGATCACGGCAATCAAGACGGAGAGTACCAATACGCAAGGGATAACGATCCAGGCGAAACTGAGCGGTGCGCCAAATAACGTGGCACCGATAAAACGTGCTAACCCCCAACCGGCAATGCAACCTAAGATACCGCCGATTAAGCCGCTGATGATGGCTTCGCAATAAAACAGCAAGACGATTTGCCATTGATAGGCACCGAGCGCTTTCATTAAGCCGATTTCTTTGCTACGTTCGATAATGGTTGTGGTCATTAATGAAGCAATGCCCATGGCGGCGGCAATCAGTGCGGCAAGGGTGACGACAGCGAGTAATAATTGAATTTTCTCAATGACGACGCCTTCGGAAGCCGCGACTTGCCAAATAGGGCGAACAATCGCGCCGGAAATCGCTTCTTCCAATTGATGGGAAATAGAGGAAACGTAGGCCGTGCAATACCAACGGTCATATTCCTCGGCCGCCAAACCGTCCACATTGGCGCGCGCTTTGCGGGATAAATCATTTTCCGGCACGGTGAGCGCGGAGACTTTAATTGCCTGTACCTTGCCTTCTAATCCAAGTAAATTTTGCACCGCACTTAACGGCAAAATCAGTTGTTGTTCTTCTGTTCCGCCGGTTTTAACAATACCTTTCACGATGGCGGTCATGTGTTGTGGTGACGCACTTTCTTCCGCCTGATAACTTAAGGTAATCACATCGCCGATTTTCCATTGCTGTTGCTTGGCAAGCTGGGCACCGAGTAGGGCAGGAATCTGTTCACCAAAATCATCAGTAGCATCATCCACCCATTCGCCTTCTACTTGCCAATAAGGACTGATGATTTTTTGCCCGGTATGGTAATCCTCTTCATCCGGCACAGGAATATTATGATCAAAAAATGTCCCGAGGATGCTCACATCGTTTTCTGCGCCGTTAGCCACGCGAGCTTTCACCTGCGTGCTCAGTAAGGGGGCGAACCCCACAATATTGCTGCGCCAGAAAATGTCTTTCACATTCGGCAGTTCTTTTTCATCTAAAAAATCTTGCGTAGCGAGGGAACTACGACCGCTGACATCATCCGGCAAAACGGCACTGCTAGCCGGTTCCACCAAAATATTGGCACCGTAAGATTTCAATTCTTTTGCCATTTTGTCACCAATGTCGATGGACACGGCGAGCAAGGCGGAAATCAAACCGGCAGCGAGGAAAATGGTGACAATGGCAAGAAACTTACGTTTTAAACCATAACGCCAAGATTGAAATAACATTCGCGCTAACATGATTATTTTTCCTCCTTGGCGGTTGAGGCTTCATCGGTTTTGTTTAAATAGGCCTCAGGATTATCACGGAACAGTTCTAAGTTCTTTTCATCAGTAAAGAAATAGGTTTTGCCTTCATGGTTGTATTTGTGTTCCGTTTTAGTGTTGGTCAATTTCTTACCATTGACGGGATCCACCACTTCAATTTCAATGATCGTACTGAAATAGTTCAAACCTTCTTCCAAGTTTTTCTTGTTGATGACTACTTCTGTCTCTGTTTGTTTCCAATCATCGATTGGCACAGGATTGCAACCGCCCGGTTTGCCGATGGAAGGGGTAAACATACGGACGCCACAACCTACGCATACCACTTGGTTGCCTTCCATTACATAACCTTGGTCGCCACATAAAATGCAGGCATCGAATACGGCGGCAAGACTGAGTTTGTCGGGCAGACGATTAATAATGAAGAAACGTACCGCTTTGCCATCGTCGGCAACCCAAAGAAAACGGTGTAATTTGCCGTCTTTTACTTGTTCGATTGGGATGTATACGTTGTTTTCCCCATCTAAGGTGACTCTTTGCGCTTCCGAAAGTTGTGGCGGCTGGGACGCAATTCTGTCCCAATAAAGCTGGGAAACAAGGATGATAGCGGTTGCGACTAAACCGTAAGCGATAATTTTGCCGGAAGTCCGTTTGGCGGCAATGGCTTTACGTTTTTCAATCGGGTCTTGTTCTTGGTTAGCTTGATGAAGGCGTGGTAAGTGTGTTTTGAAAGCAAATAGGCACACAATAAATGCCAATACCGCGACGTTAATATAATTCAAATAGATGGAAATATTGCCTGATTTTGCCGCAAAACTTAACCGCACTTTTGTGAGATCTATCACTTGGAGCTTCATTAAAATCAACAAGATATCGCCCATTAATGGGGTTATTAATAGCAGTGTGAAAAGGGAGGTTAAGAAAACAGAAAGTGCGGTCGTTTTTCCGGACGTTTTTTGTTGTTGAAATAAAATAAATAGCCAACCGGCGACAATAATGCAGAAAATAACGCCCAAAATGATCGCACTGAATTGAAGTAAAAAATCGGTGTTAATGACGTCTGTGCCGGTGATAGACGCAATATTAGGATCTTTTGCCCACAAGTGTCCGGCAAGCATAGACAACATAATATGCCAAAAGGTATTGAGTTTTTGCCAATGGATAAATTGGGTGAAATAAGCAAACAATAAAATACACAATGCAATAATGGCAACGGCGAGTTTTGCACTTTGTGTTGCAGGTAAATTCAGCGAGATGAGGCTACCGATAAAAAATCCGAAAAGAGAAAGCCAAATGAGTTTTTTCGCATTGGCGTTCGGGTAATGCGCCCAACTGCAACTGAGCAAAATAGAAATAGGGAGTAGGGTTTGAATGAGGAAAACAAAAAAATAGTTCATAGCTTACTCCGAAAGGGTGAATGAATCATATCGCTTATTTGAGCATCAGAGATTATGCTCTAGCATAAAAAAACACCTTGAGTGATTTCAAGGTGTTTTTTAGTTAACACCTGAAAGGCTTATTTCAAACCGGTGAATTTGAATTCATAGTTAACATCAAACGGTTTCCACCAACGGCCAACACCGGTTTCTTCGTCAGTGTGACGGTGCATACCGGCTTTTGGTGGCGGGTCAATGTGATAGGTTAATTTATAGTTACCCACGCCCATCATTTTGATGTTTGCTCCGTAGTGAGGGCCGTCGCTGGCAACCATCGGCATGAAGGTGCCTTCTTGTTTTTCACCGGTGTCGCTGTTTACTAGGGTATATTGAATGGTTAAGTAAGGCATCCATTCGCCTTCACCGAAACCGTTTTTGTTACCTTTGGTGGCGTGAATATCCGCTTCTAAGTGAATATCGGATTTCGCTGCCGGCAAGCCCATGCCACGAGGTTCCATGTCAACCGGTTGCAAATACACGGCAGCAATTTCCATTTCGTTCATAGTTACCGGTTCACCGACAGGGAACTCTTTGAAGCCTAAGGCTGCCGGTGCGGTGATCATGCCCGCTAAAAGTGCGGTGGCGATTAATGTTTTTTTCATACTTAGTTTCTCCTTAACTGAATAAGTATAGCTTGTGCGACATTAAGCAGATTTTCTGCTTTGGTACTTCATATAAATGAATGCAAAAACAGCAGCCACCAACAAGACAGCCTGCGGAACCAATGTTTCTACATAAGGATAAATACCCAACCATGAGATTTCCTTGATACCGGAAACCAAGGTTGGTTCAAATAATTTGCCTTCGATAAGCTCTAGTACGCTTTTACCGGCAAACACAAAGGCCATTAAATACATGAATGAGCCGGTGAACATAAAGAACGGTTTAAGCGGTAATTTCACCACGGTATAGCGCATGAGGAAATAGCATACGGCTAGAATTATCACGCCAAGGAAGAAACCGCCGAAAAGATAGAAATAATCCACCGCACTTTGTGCATCGCCGGCGAGGGCATAGTAGAACAACACGGTTTCTGCGCCTTCACGATACACGGCAAGGAAACTGGTCAGCCACAGACCTACAAGAGAGCCGGTGGTGAGCGCGGTAGAGAGTTTGCCTTCCAAATAGCGTTTCCAGTTTTGCGCTTCCACTTTGGAAAGCAACCAGTAACTCATCATGAACAACATCACCACAGCTATCATCATTGTGAAGCCTTCCAACAATTCTCGGCTGGCGCCGGAATTAGAGAAAATAAGTTGGAAGATCACGGCAGTAATAAGGCTACCGAGTAATGCCACATAGACGGATTGACGAATGACAGGTAGTTTGTCCTGATGGTTGTTTTTTACTAAATATGCCACGATGGCAGCAACAATTAATAACGCCTCCAAGCCTTCACGCAAGATGATTAATAAGCTGTATAAGAACAGACTCCAGGCGGTTTGTTCTCCGCCCTGTAATATCTCTACAGCTTTACTTAAATCTTGACTTAATCCTTGCGCTTGTTCTTGTAACTTTTCTTTCTCTGCGCCGGCTTTCATTAAGCTCACCAAACGGGTGAAATAGCCTTCTAATTGTGTTTTGAAATTGCTGTCGCGGGAACCCACTTTGTTTTCCATGCCAGTGCTTTCAAAAATGTCAAAGTAGGTATCTTGCACGGCTAACATGGCTTTTTTGGCTTCGCCTTGTTCATATAAGGCTATCGCTTGTTGAATGCCTGCGTTCACTTGTGCACTAACCTGCGACCAGTCTTTGTCCTGCGTGGTATCCGTGATAGTTTGATTGGCAGGCTGTTCCACTTGTGTATCACGGGTGGTTGGTAAGTCAGGCAGTTGCTCTTCGACGTCTTGTAATAACGTCGTGATTTGATAACCGAAATTGCTGATTTGATCCGGTTGTTCGCTCAGTTTGATTAAATCATAAAACTGTTGATTAAGATTGCCGGAAATGGCGGCGGAACGATTTTGGCGAATGGACATTTCCATTTCGGAGTTTTTATACCCATCGTATTGCGCTTGTTGCACCAGTTTTTTGGCGGTTGCGTAATCTTTCGCTTCATACGCCGTCATGGCTTGAGCTAATAAATCATCGATGGTTTTAAAGCTTTTTTGCCAATGCGGGGCGATAGTTTGGTTTTCATATACGCCATGTTGCGCGGAGGCGTTAAGTTGATGCCCCTCTTTTAAAGAAGGAAGCACTTCTTGCAATTCGGCTTTGAGACTGTCAATTTTGGCTTTAACTTGATCTTGTGGCAGACCGTCACCAATCATCTTGCGAATTTCGCCAAAGGTGGCTTCCATTTGATAGCTTTTTTGTGCGGAAAAGTTAATACGAATAGGGCCTTCAAGATTTTCAAATACTTCAAAATAGGCCATTTGGACTTCAGTTCGGGCGTCATCTATTTTATTTTCGGCATAAAGTGCGGTGGTTTTATCCAAGCGATTTTCAATGTCTTGTACCCATTGCTGATAGTTATCTTCTGCGTGGGTAAATGCTGAAAACAGAAGCATAAAACTAAAAAGAACAGATTGAGACCAACGGGAAAAACACATGCGCATCTCCTTGATTTATTGCATTTGCCTATAGATATAATTGAGAATAATTATCCTCTAATGAATTTTTAGTGCAAGTAAATTCTTGTTTGATCTCTGAGGTAGATCACAAAATGAGCTTTTTTATGGCGCATAAAAAAGGAAAGTTTGGCAACTTTCCTTTTTATCTCATGGAGGGGATGTTTTAGTTTTGTGCTAAATCATCAATGACAAGATAGATTTTCGCCACTGGGCCATGTACGCCGACCACTTTGATTAATTCAATATCTGCCGTGGAACTTGGGCCGGAAATGATATTAATACAAGAAGGCATACGTTCGCCCTGTTGCGCTTTGTCGTGTAACACTTTTGCCAGTTGCGCCACGCGTGGCAAGATCTTGCTTTTGCGTACAACGACAATGGATTTCTCCGGCAGTAAGCTCACAGAACGACCACGTTCGGCTTGGGAAAATAGCACGATGCCGCCCGATTCGGTTAAACCGTATTCGGCGTAAACGATCCCAATATTGGCTTGTTCCGATTTGGTAATGTTGGCGTCCGCCTGTTCCAGTGACCAAATATGGCAAGTGTATTTTTCTTGAACCGCTTGGGTAATACCGAGTTCCTCCAGACGAGGGTCGTCATTTAACACGATATTGCCGCCACCGTATTTTTCGCAAAGCTCAAGTGCGGTCTGTTTTGCTAACGTTTCTGACGTCACAACCACATCCACCATCATCACTTTGGCGAAGTTTACAAATTCTTCGCAAAGTTCTGCTTGGGTGAGATGGGTCAGGCGTTCTGTTGGGTAAGTATTCACCGGTGTCGCCATCGTTTCAGGCACATTAGCACGTTGTTTACCCATTTTGGCTGCCAATTTATTGAGGAAGTTTTCTCTATTTTGTAAATCCATTAGTTTGCTCCTCTTTTGTTAAACCATTGACGGAAGCTTTCTCCTTCAGGTGTCGGTAAATCACGGGCTTTTGTCCATTCTGCCAAGGCTCCCATTTTAATTGGCGCTTTGCCGTTCTTAATGAGTTTACCCGCTAATTTGGCGCCGGTGTTTACACCGATTTTCCATAAGGTTGGATGGGCGTTGGCAAAGCCAAAACCGAAAATGGATAAGCGTTCCAAGGCTGGCGTTTTACCTTGTTCCACCATTTTTTCACGGTGTTTTAAAATCAGTTGCGCTAACGGAATGCGTACCGGACAAACGGAGTTACAGGCATTACACAAGGAACAGGCATATGGCAATTCTTTGAATTCATCATAGCCGCCAAGTAATGGCGAAATCACTGCACCAATTGGGCCCGGATAAATAGAGCCATAACCATGACCACCGATTTGACGGTAAGCCGGGCAAGTATTTAAGCAGGCACCGCAACGAATACAACGTAAAACTTCTTGGAATTCGGAAGCCAGAATATCGGAACGACCGTTATCGACAATCACTAAATGGAATTCTTCCGGGCCATCGGTTTCGCCGGCAAGACGAGGGCCGGTAAGCCATGTGTTGTAACCGGTTAATCTGGCGCCCACCGCACTACGTGCCAGCATGGTAATTAACACGTCTACTTCTTGGAACGTCGGTGCCAAGCGTTCCATCCCCATTACGGCAATGTGGGTTTTCGGTAGAGTAGTGGCTAAACGCAAGTTACCTTCATTCGTAACTAAACAAACAGAGCCGGTTTCCGCCACAGCAAAATTACAACCGCTGATGCCGATGTCTGCTTCTAAGAAATCCTGACGAATTTTTTCACGCACGAAACGGGTCATGTCTTCCGGGGTTTCTGCACCTTCATAACCGAGTTTTTCATGTAAATCTTTACGAATTTGGTGACGATCTTTATGAATCGCAGGTACCACGATGTGAGACGGCTTATCACCGGAAATTTGCAGTAAATATTCCCCTAAATCGGTTTCAATGACTTGCATGCCCTCTTTTTCCAACACGCCATTTAACCCGATTTCTTCGGTTACCATGGATTTGGATTTCACGATTTTCTTGGCATTTTTTTTCAGCGCAACTTGGCGAATGTATTCGGTGGCTTCTTCGGCGGTTTCGGCAAAATAAACTTTACCGCCGTTTTCCATGACTTTTTCGCTCAGTTGGTATAAATAGGCATCAAGGTTTGCTAAAACGTGGTTACGGATTTGTTTCGACAAATCACGCCATTCTTCCCAGTGGCCTAACTCATCCACCATTTTTTGACGGTTTGTGCCGATGGTTTCTTGCGCTTTTACCACGGCTTTACGCATGATTTCATTATGGACTTCGCGATCAACGCGTGCTTTAAATGCAAGATTGCTGGTTTTTAATGACATACTTTATTACTCCTGCATTAACACTTCTGCGATGTGCATCACTTTGATTTTGCTACCTTCACGTTGTAGGCGACCACCAATATTGAGTAAACAGCTCACGTCTGCGCCAATTAAGTATTCAGGTTCGACTTCCTCAACGTGTTCCACTTTTTCTTTTACCATTTCACCGGAAATTTCTGCCATTTTGACCGAGAACGTGCCACCAAATCCGCAACAGGTTTGTTGATTGTGAATGGGTAACAGTTCCAAACCTTTAACGTGTTTTAGTAATGTGATCGGCTCATCCACGATGCCAAGTTTACGGAAAAGACTGCAGGAGGGGTGATAAACTGCACGACCCGGTAGATGGGCACCGATGTCGGTCACGCCGAGTTTATTGACGATAAAATCCGTTAAGTCATAGAAACGAGCGGAGACTTTTTTCGCGCGTTCCGCCCATTCCGGTTCATTGGCGCGGGTGAAGTAATCCGGGTAATTTTTAACGGCATAAACGCAAGAACCGGCAGGGGCGACGATAGGGTAATCGTTGGCTTCAAAGGTTTCGACCAAGTTTTTCATGCCGGGAAGGGCTTGTTTGGTATAGCCGCTGTTTAACGCAGGTTGTCCGCAGCAACCTTGTTTTTCCAAAAAGGTCACCTGACAGCCCAACTTTTCCAGTAATAGAACGGTGTTTTTCGCCACACCGCTCTTTACTACGTCGGCAATACAGGTCACGTAGAAATTCACATTCATAGTAATACTCCAATATTCAAAAAGAAAAATCAGTTAAAAAATTAAATGACGACCGCAAAAGTGCGGTCGTTTTTTGAGTTAATTTTATATGTTGCCGCTACAACGTGTATAACAACGGAATTAACAGGGTGGCACAAAGTGCAGCAATAATACCGTAAATCACCATTGGAATGATCGTGGTTTTGATGATGGTGCCTTCTTGATTTTGAATGTTTAATACGGAGGACACGGCAACGATATTATTAATACATACCATGTTACCCATTGCACCACCGACTGATTGTAGTGCCAAGATTAATGCGACGGATAAACCGGTCGTTTCTGCAGTGGATAATTGTACACTACCGAATGTTAGGTTCGATACGGTGTTAGAACCGGAGAAGAACGCACCGACTGCACCAAGGTAAGAGGAGAAAATCGTCCAGTCATCGCCGGTGACTTCTGCAAAGGTGCGGCCAATAATTTTCACCATAGAATGTTCGCCACCCACTAACATTAAGTTCACCATTACTAAGGCACCCATTAAGGCGATAAATGGATTTTTGGATTGTTTTAAGCTGGTGGAAAAAATATCTTTGATTTTGGCACCGGAAACGCCGAATACCGGAATCGCGATTAATACGGTGATAACAAATGGAATTAATGCCGGCACATAAAGCAATTTATAGCTGGAGGAAACATCTGATCCGAAGATATTTTTTAGGCTGAAGATAAGGCCTTTACTGATTTCGAATGTCCCTAATGAACCTAAGGCGGTAGTAAACCAAACGGTGGTATCGTTCATCATCGCTTTAAACGGCAGTTGGTGAATACGTGTTACGACTAAAAACGCAATTAACAAACCGGTAGGGAAGAGGGCTTTAACCACTTGACCGGTAGTTACCGCATTGCTATCCAATGTGTTTTCGACTTTTGCTAACCCGATATTGCGATTTGCCGCCCAGACGGAAACAAACAACCCGATTGCGCCGCCCACTAAAGATGGGAATTCATAGTTAAATTGTGCAATCAGTAAATAAGGCACGACGCAAGCAAAGACACTGATATAAATAAAGACCAAGTTTTGGCGAATATCTTTCCAGCTGACGAGTACACGCAATGCCAACAATGGGATAAGCAGGGCTGCCACAGAGTGAATCAGTGCTGTGATGGAGCCGACTTCTAGTACCATGTCTTCAGACAATTTAAGCGGACCAAAACCGAACCATGTTGGTGTGCCGACCGCACCGAAAGACACCGGAACGGAGTTCATAATTAAGGCAAGCATCGCGACTTTTAATGGGTTAAAACCTAAGCCCATCAGAATTGGCGCGGCAATGGCGGCTGGCGTACCGAAACCACTGGCGCCTTCAATCATAAAGGCAAACGCCCAACCGATAATCATCAGTTGCGCCACCGGATTTGGGTTAATGTTACCCAACCATTTACGCATAATGTCAGTTGCACCGGAGACTTCACTGAAACGGTTAAATAAAATCGCACCGAAAATAACGGTGATCGGGGTTTGTACGGCAACGATCGCAGACGCGATGTTTGCACTGATCGTGACAATATCCGTATGGAAGTGCAATAAATGCACGACCATCACCAGCACTGCCACCCAAGGTAAAGCAACATAAGACGGTAAGGCATTACGCTTAACCATGAGATAAATGAGTAAAACAATGGGGAATACGCTTAGGAAAAAAGACATATTGGCTCCTGTATCATAAATGGGACATTAAAACATTTGTCGCATTTTATGGAGTAGTCTTAAAAAAAATATACCTATTTTGGGAAAATGTGATCTAGTTATCAAAAAAAGTTAACATTTTATTAAAATTTGTGATCTCGTTAACTTAATTGTTTCAGCCATGCTTAAAATCTTGCTTTCTCGGCTCAAGTGCGGTCAAAAAAAAGCGTGTTTTTCACTGTCTTGTGGCGTATATTCTGTTATGCTTTTCGCCTTTCTTGACAACATAATTTTTAACATAGGAGTAACAATCGATGACCAGTGCTTCATTAATTAGTCAACTTCGTCAAATTGTCGGCGACAAATATTTGATTACCGACCCAAGCCAATCGGAAGCCTATCGTAGCGGTTATCGTTTTGGGAATGGAAACGCGTTGGCGGTGGTTCGACCGGGAAATTTAACGGAATTTTGGGCGATTCTTAAAGCGTGTGTGGCAGCCGATGTCATTGTTATCGCCCAAGCCGCCAATACCGGTTTAACCGGCGGTTCTACGCCCGATGGCAATGACTATGATCGCGACATTGTGATTATCAACGCCATGCGCATTTCAGGTATTCAATTAATTAATGATGCACAACAAGTGGTTTGTTTGCCGGGTTCTACGCTAAATGAATTAGAGATCGCTTTAAAACCGCACGGACGCGAACCGCACTCTGTCATCGGTTCTTCCTGTATTGGGGCCTCGGTGATCGGCGGTATTTGTAATAACTCCGGTGGGGCGTTGGTACAACGTGGTCCGGCTTACACAGAAATGGCGCTTTATGCGCAATTAACAGAGCAGGGCGAATTACAACTGGTGAATCACTTAGGCATTGATTTAGGTGAAACGCCGGAAGAAATGTTAGCGAATTTAGAGAACCAACGTTATCAACGCAAAGACATCCAATTAGATTGTGGCAAAGGTCACGACCATGCTTACTGCAACCATGTACGCCAAGTGGATGAAGACAGCCCGGCACGTTTCAACGCGGATCCGGCGCGTCATTATGAGGCGTCCGGTTGTGCAGGGAAATTAGCGATTTTTGCGGTACGGTTAGATACCTTTGTGGCAGAGAAAAATACGGCGGTATTTTATATTGGCACTAATCAAACAGAGACATTAAATGATCTTCGTCGTCATATGTTGGCTAATTTTAAACAGCTACCGATTTCCGGCGAATATATTCACCGCGATGCGTTTGATGTGGCAGCTAAGTACGGCAAAGATACGTTTTGGGTGATTAAAAAATTTGGTACGCATTGGTTACCGAAATTGTTTGCTTTGAAAGCCAAAGTCGATCGATGGGCGAAAAAAATAGATTTCTTGCCAAACCATCTCAGTGATAAGATGATGCAAACCCTCTCTCGTATTTTGCCGGAACATTTGCCGAAAAAATTATGGCAATATCGTGATCAATACGAACATCACTTAATTGTTAAAATGGGCGGTGATGGCGTACAGGAAGCCAGGGATTATTTAACCTCTTACTTTAAAGAGAGCAGCAAAGGCGCTTTCTTTGAATGTGATGCTGTAGAAACGCAAGCGGCAATGTTACACCGCTTTGCTGTGGCTTCAGCAGCGATTCGTTATCGTGCGATTCATGAAAAAGAGGTGGAAGATATTGTGGCACTGGATATTGCATTACGCCGCAATGATCGTGAGTGGTTTGAAACACTGCCGCCTGAGATCGACCAAAAAATCAGTCATAAATTGTATTACGGGCATTTTATGTGTCATGTTTTCCATCAGGATTACATCGTTAAAAAAGGCCATGATTGCATGGAATTGGAACATCAAATGCTAGAATTGCTTGATAAGCGTGGCGCACAATACCCGGCGGAACACAACGTGGGGCATTTGTATGAAGCCAAGCCGGAGTTGCGTAAATTCTATAAATCTCTTGATCCGACAAATAGCTTCAATCCGGGGCTGGGGCATACCTCGAAGAAAAAATACTGGGAATAACCCATTGACTAATAAGGGGAAGGCGTATGGTCATTGCCATGCGCCTTTTGAATGTAATATTGCTTGACGGAATTTCCGTCACATAAGGAGAACGAAGTCCTTTTGTTCATCAACCATGTCTATGAAATTACGGCTAGTTTATTTTATTTTTCTTCTTTTTTTAATTTTCTTTCTTGCTTACGCCTTTCCTCGGTTGTTTACTCAGATAGCCGATTGGCAGCGACTGTTCAATCAGTTGATCAGCGATAATTTACACCACATTCAACAACATTCAGCGGCGGCCGGCGTAACGCTCATTACAGCGAGTTTTTTATACGGTGTTATCCATGCGCTGGGACCGGGGCACGGCAAATTCATCATCGCAAGTTATTTATCGACACATGAGAGTCGGCTAAAGCAAAGCATTAAACTCAGTGTCTTTTCCTCCCTTACTCAGGGCATTGTGGCGGTGGTGGCGACCTCTGTCGTATTGATCGTGTTGAATCTCTCCTCTCGTTATTTTAAATTAAGCCAGTTGTGGCTGGAGCGAGGCGCATTTTTATTGCTTGCCGGGTTAGGGCTCTATTGGATCTATCAAGGTAGCCGCTTGCGGAAAAAACCATCGACAACCATTTTTCAAATTAACAAACTTACGCCACTTTCTTCTTCACAAACTTCTTCAAAAATTTCTTCGCAAAGTGCGGTCAAAAATCACCGCACTTTTTCCACGGAACACGCCCACGCTCATGTCTGCGCCTGTGGTCATCAGCATTTACCCAATGCCCAACAATTAAAAAAAGCCGAAGATTGGAAATCGCAGTTACTGGTGATTTTAAGCATTGGTATGCGCCCTTGTAGCGGTGCTATCTTTGTGCTCTTTTTATCTTATATGCTGGATATTTACCTATGGGGCGTGGTGGCGACTTTGGCAATGTCATTAGGAACAGGGTTGATGTTGGCGCTTTTTGCGGCGCTTGTAAAATACACGAGACATCTAGCGATCACGCTTGGGAATTGGTACGGCAAAGGTTTTACACGTTATCACAGTGAGGCACTAATGAAACTGGTAGCAGGTGGCATTATGCTGTTCTTTGCGCTGGCTTTGCTTTATGGCACAACATTGCCGATGAGTGGAGGCGCGGTGTTATTTGCGAGATGATAGAAAACAAAAAGGATTCAGCAGAAAAAAAAATAAGCCCATAAGGAGGCTATGGGCTCAAAATCTTTTGGAAATTACTGTTTTTATAAAAGGAGACAAATAAAAACGATTGAACCAAAAGACAAAAAATTGGCTCCTCCTGCTGGACTTGAACCAGCGACATATGGATTAACAGTCCACCGTTCTACCGACTGAACTAAGGAGGAATAATTCAGTATCATTTGGTATCAAAAGATAGGTGGCGTATGTTACTTATCCGAACATATCTTGTCAACACCCTAAAGAAAAATTTTTTACTTTTTCAGCGTCAATTTTCTATCCACAAAGTCTGTGGATAAGTTTGTGAGTTATTATTTTAAAAATCCTGCCATCCCCGATAAAATCAGGCTTTATTGAAATCCAAGATAAAATTGATTGTAAAATGACATTTTCTTATTTTTCAATTAGTTAATAAAAATCTAGCGAATTTTTTAAAAAAAATTTATAAATTTGTGACTTAGGCTACTTGACAAATATAACTCTGTGTAAAACTTCATTTTTTATCACTCAATTTGGAGTGAGAAATGTGTTAAAATGCGCGGCATTTAGAATATACCGTAAAAAATGACCGCACTTTATGTCAGAGAAAATTAATACCAAACCTTTCATTCTTCATTCCGATTTCAAACCTTCCGGCGATCAGCCACAGGCGATTGCCAAACTCGCCGAAAATTTAGAAGACGGCTTGGCTCACCAAACCTTACTGGGCGTTACGGGTTCCGGAAAAACCTTTACGATTGCCAATGTGATTGCGCAGTTAAACCGACCGGCCATGTTGCTTGCGCCAAATAAAACCCTTGCGGCGCAGCTTTATGCGGAAATGAAAGCCTTTTTTCCTGAAAATGCGGTGGAATATTTCGTTTCTTACTATGATTATTACCAGCCGGAAGCCTATGTGCCGAGCAGTGATACCTTCATTGAAAAAGATGCGTCTATTAACGATCAAATCGAGCAAATGCGCTTGTCCGCCACCAAATCTTTTCTGGAACGCCGGGATACTATCGTGGTTGCCTCCGTCTCAGCTATTTACGGTTTGGGTGACCCCGATTCTTACTTACAAATGATGTTGCATTTGCAACAAGGGGCGATAATCAATCAGCGTCAGATTTTGGCTAAACTAGCGGAACTGCAATATACGCGTAACGATCAGGCGTTTCAGCGCGGTACATTTCGTGTGCGTGGGGAAATTATCGATATTTTCCCGGCAGAATCCGATGAACGCGCAGTACGTATCGAATTATTTGATGATGAAATTGAGCGTTTAAGCTTATTTGATCCACTCACCGGAAGCAGCTTTGGTGCCGTGCCGCGTTTCACCGTGTATCCAAAAACGCACTACGTCACACCGCGCGAGCGCATTTTAGATGCCATTGAAAAAATCAAAGTGGAACTGGCGCAACGACGGGAATATTTTATTAAAGAGAATAAATTGTTAGAAGAACAACGCATTAGCCAACGTACTCAGTTTGATATTGAAATGATGAACGAATTGGGCTATTGCTCGGGGATTGAAAACTACTCACGTTATCTGTCGGGCAGAAATGAAGGCGAACCGCCGCCAACCTTATTTGACTATATGCCGTCTGATGCCATTTTAATTATCGATGAATCTCACGTCACGGTACCGCAAATCGGTGGGATGTATCGTGGCGACCGTTCCCGTAAAGAAACGTTGGTAGAATATGGCTTCCGTTTGCCTTCAGCGTTGGATAACCGTCCGTTGCGTTTTGAGGAATTTGAGCGCTTGGCTCCGCAAACCATCTATGTTTCAGCGACACCGGGGCCTTATGAGTTAGAAAAATCCGGGGCTGAAATTATCGATCAGGTTGTGCGTCCAACAGGCTTGCTGGATCCGCAAATTGAAATTCGCCCGGTGTCTATTCAAGTGGATGATTTGCTTTCTGAAGCGCGTCAAAGAGCGGATAAAAATGAGCGCGTTTTAGTGACGACGCTGACTAAAAAAATGGCGGAAGATTTAACGGATTATTTGGATGAACACGGGATTCGAGTGCGTTATTTGCACTCCGATATTGATACGGTGGAGCGTGTGGAAATTATCCGTGATTTGCGCTTAGGCGAATTTGATGTGTTGGTCGGAATTAACTTATTACGGGAAGGGCTGGATATTCCCGAAGTATCACTCGTGGCGATTTTAGATGCGGATAAAGAAGGTTTCTTGCGTTCCGAACGTTCTTTGATTCAAACTATCGGACGTGCTGCGCGAAACTTGAATGGTAAAGCGATTTTGTATGCGGACAGCATCACCAAGTCGATGGAAAAAGCCATTACGGAAACCAATCGCCGTCGAGAAAAACAAACAAAATACAATGAAGATCACGGCATTGTGCCACAGGCGTTAAATAAAAAAGTGGGTGAATTGTTAGATATTGGTCAGGGTGCCAAGCAAAAAGCGAAAGCCAATAAACAACGTGGAAAAATGGTGGCAGAACCGACCGCACTTTATACGGTGCCAACCTCACCGAAAGAATATCAACAACAAATCAAAAAACTGGAACAGCAAATGTATAAATTTGCGCAAGATTTGGAATTTGAAAAAGCCGCTGCGGTGCGTGATCAATTACAGCAATTACGAGAAAGCTTTATGTTGTCAGGCGAGTAAAAGTGCGGTCGTTTTCAAAGGTGAATTTTTCTTGATAAGGCAGGCGGCGGATTTTTGCAGGCATCAAAAATTCGCTTATAATACACCGCACTTTTTACCTAAACGGTAAGCGAATAATCTATGAAATTAACAGCACATAATAAAACACTCGATCTTTCTACCCCTAAAATTATGGGGATCCTCAATTTCACCCCGGATTCTTTTTCTGATAGCGGTAAATTTTTCCAATTAGACAAGGCGTTGTTCCAAGTAGAAACGATGTTGAAGCAAGGCGCATCGATTATTGATATTGGGGGAGAATCCACTCGTCCTATGGCAGAAGAGGTGACGTTAGAAGAGGAACTTGAGCGGGTTGTTCCTTTAGTTGAGGCGGTGAGAAAACGGTTCGATTGCTGGATTTCGGTGGATAGTTCCAAAGCACAGGTGATGCAAGAGGCCGCTAAGGTGGGCATGGATTTGATTAATGATATTCGCGCTTTGCAAGAACCGGATGCATTACAAACCGCTGTTCGTTTGGCATTGCCGGTGTGCATTATGCATATGCAAGGACAGCCGCGAACAATGCAACTCAATCCGCATTACGATGATGTGGTGGCGGATGTTTTAAAATTTATGCAGCAGAGAACGGAACAATGTTTGGCTTCCGGAATCAAAAAAGAGAATCTGATTTGGGATCCGGGCTTTGGTTTTGGCAAAAGCGTGCAACATAATTATTGTTTGTTACAACAATTTTCTGTTTTCTGTGAACAAGGGTATCCGGTGTTGGCGGGAATTTCCCGTAAATCTATGATTGGTGCCGTGTTGGATAAGCCTGTAGAACAACGGACCGTGGGCAGTGTGGCTGCCGCATTAATTGCTGCGATGAAAGGCGCCAGCATTTTGCGTGTGCATGATGTTGCTGAAACTGCTGATGCCCTTAAAATTTGGCTTGCAACACAGAATGCGTAATTGTGCTGTCAGACGAACGACGGCATAAAATAATAAATGACATTTTTATTAAGAAGGAATTGAAACATGGCTGAACGTAAATATTTTGGGACTGATGGGGTGCGTGGCAAAGTAGGTAGCCATCCGATTACGCCTGATTTTGTTTTAAAACTCGGTTGGGCGGCAGGTAAAGTGTTAGCGACACAAGGGTCTCGCGTAGTGCTGATTGGTAAAGATACCCGAATTTCGGGCTATATGCTTGAATCCGCCCTTGAAGCCGGTTTGGCGGCAGCCGGTTTATCTGCCGCATTTACCGGCCCAATGCCAACCCCAGCGATTGCTTATTTAACCCGCACTTTCCGCGCGGAAGCCGGTATCGTGATTTCCGCTTCCCATAATCCGTATTATGACAATGGGATTAAATTCTTTTCTACACAAGGGACGAAATTACCCGATGATGTGGAGGAAGCCATCGAAGCCATGTTGGAGCAACCGATGGACTGTGTCGAATCTGCCGAATTAGGGCGTGCCAGCCGAATTAAAGATGCGGCAGGCCGTTATATTGAATTTTGTAAAAGCACGTTTCCGGCTCACTTGAGTTTAGAGGGATATAAAATTGTGGTGGATTGTGCCAATGGCGCAACCTACCACATTGCGCCGAATGTTATGCGTGAATTAGGTGCGGAAGTCATTGAAATTGGCACCCATCCGAATGGCATGAATATTAATGAAAAATGCGGTGCAACGGATATTAAAGCGTTGCAACAAAAAGTGTTAGAAGTAAAAGCGGATGTGGGTTTAGCGTACGATGGTGATGGTGACCGTTTAATTATGGTGGATCATCTCGGTAATAAAGTCGATGGTGACCAAATATTATTTATTATTGCACGTGAAGCCTTACGCGAAGGGCGTTTGCAAGGCGGTGTTGTAGGCACCTTAATGAGCAATATGAGTCTTGAACTTGCCTTAAAACAATTAGCTATTCCGTTTGTGCGCGCCAATGTGGGCGACCGTTATGTGTTGGAACAAATGCAAGAACGCGGTTGGGGCTTAGGCGGTGAAAACTCGGGGCATATTATTATTGCTGATCGCAATACGACCGGTGATGGCATTATCGCTTCTTTAGCCGTGTTGACGGCAATGGTAAAACATCATTTGTCGCTGAACGAATTAGCCGATGCCGTCAAATTATTCCCACAAGTGTTAATTAACGTGCGTTTTGCCGGGGGTAATAACCCATTAGAAAGCGACGCCGTGAAAGCGGTGGCTGCTGAGGTTGAAAAGCGCTTGGCCGGCAAAGGACGTATTTTACTGCGTAAATCAGGTACTGAGCCGTTAATTCGCGTAATGGTGGAATGTGAAGACGGCGCATTGGCGCAGCAATGTGCAGAAGAAATCGCGGAAGCGGTGAAAGCCAATTAATCTTTAAGGTCGTTATCAATGCATTTATTTATTATGCGTCATGGCGAAGCGGAATTGATGGCGAACTCGGATAAAGCGCGCCATCTTAACGCTAACGGCAGAGAACAATCCCGACTTCAAGGAATGTGGCTAAAATCCACCGCACTTGAGTTCGATAAAGTCTTGGTGAGCCCTTATACCCGAGCTTTAGAAACCTTTGATGAGATTAATCAGGTTTTTGAGCAACAACTTTCCGATAAATTGGAAGTGTGGGAAGGTATTACGCCTTATGGAGATTCCGGCTTGGTGAGTTCTTATGTGGCTTTGTTGGAAAAAGAAGGGCACAGCAACCTCCTGCTGATCTCTCATTTGCCTCTGGTGGGCGATATTGTGAAAGAATTGTGCGGTCGAAATCCGGCGAGTTTTTATCCGGGTGCTATTGTCGATATTCATTGGGATAACGATCAGCCGAAGGTAAACGACATAAAATATGTGAGTAAAATTGCGTAAATTCGGTTTCTTTTTATGCTGTTTTACGACAGACTATGGTTTGCTTTACGAATTAATGACGTAAAGCATTTCTATTTAATCATTCATATGCATTAGGAGCTACAATGAAAAAATCACTATTAGCCGCTTTAGTTTTAGGCGCAACATTCAGTATGGCCGGTTGTGATGACAGCAAAACCTCACAGCACGTTGAACAGGCAAAGGCCAGTGTGTCTGAAGCGAAAGACGCTGTTGTCAACGCCGCAAAAGACATGAAAAACAGCACAACAGATGCTGTAAAAGACGCGCAAGCCGTTGCTGCAGAAAAAATGGATGCGATGGCAGCGAAAGCGGGCGAAATGAAAGAGGCTGCAGCTGAAAAGATGTCCGCGGCTAAAGACTCGGCTGCAGAAAAAATGGATGCCATGGCAACCAAAGCTGGCGAAATGAAAGATGCCGCAGCTGAAAAGATGTCCGCGGCTAAAGACGCGGCTGCAGAAAAAATGGATGCGATGGCAACGAAAGCTGGTGAAATGAAAGATGCCGCAGCTGAAAAGATGTCCGCGGCTAAAGACGCTGCTACAGAAAAAATGGATGCGATGGCAACGAAAGCCGGCGAAATGAAAGAGGCTGCAGCTGAAAAGATGTCCGCAGCCAAAGACGCCGTATCTGAAAAAATGGATGCGATGGCAACCAAAGCCGGCGAAATGAAAGAGGCTGCAACTGAAAAGATGTCCGCAGCCAAAGACGCTGCGTCTGAAAAAATGGATGCAATGAAAACCAAAGCGGGTGAAATGAAAGAATCTATGGCAACCAAAGCGGGCGAAATGAAAGAGGCCGCTGCAGCGAAAATGGATTCCATGGCAACCAAAGCAACAGAAATGAAAGACGTGGCTGCTGAAAAAGTGAATCAAGCAAAGGATGCCGTATCTGAAAAAGCAGCGGAAGTAAAAAATGCAGTGAAAAGCGAAATGGAAGGCAAGTAAAGCAGAAAATTATTTTGTAACAAGGGGGGAGAAATCCCCCTTTTTTCTTGCTCTAAATTGAATGCCTCAAAAAATGGCATTTCACGTCAAAATCAAACAGTGTTTCATTTAAACGGTATGCCTGTTTTAATGCAGGTCCGCAGGAATTTGACCCAATGCCACTCATTTTGTAATCAATACACAGCACAGTACTGTTGCTTTCGACAAGATCATCGTGATGCTTTTTCATTGCCAATTCTTCTTGGCGATAAGGCGAAAGATTGAAACTAAACGGTGTGGTTGCCGTGATAAAAATCTGCCGATTTTCTGACCACACTTTAACGTAAGAACAGCCATAATGGCTACCATTTTCCTGCGGTTTCAAATAAGGCACGTGATTTTGCCGAACCGTGGTGTGATAACGGCCTAAAAGGGAAGACTGATGTTTATCAATATAGCTTTCTGTTGGACCATAACCAAAATATTCAGCCTGTTGATAGGCGCGATCTAAACAGAAACGTAAACCAAAACGCGGTAAGAAAGGCAAGTGCGGTGCTTTTTCCCCATGAATTTTGATGTGTAATGTGCCAGCTTCATCTAGGCGATAGATGACGTCTAAGGTTAAAATTCGGGCCTTGGATACCGCCACTAATGCTGATTTGACTTTAATTTCAACCGCACTTTCATATTGTGTCACATGGCATTCATAGGCGCGAGTGATTGCGCGATCGTATCCTGCCGCTTGCCAGTGCGCGTTGATTAAGCCATCGTTATCTAAAGGCGCGCGCCAAATATTGAAATCCAACGGCTGTTGCAACAAGGATTCGCCCTGATGGAAAACCTGCTGCAAAATGCCTTTTTGTTTATCAAATACATAACAATGATTCTGTTGTTGTACACGAATATGCTTGGCATCTTCCTGTATCGAAAACGTGGCTTTTGTTGGTGGCTCAACGCCCAATGGTGGCATGATTGGCAATCTTGGGCGATGAAAAAGATTGAGTTGATCGAAGCCTAAAATATATGTCGCCGGCACGAAATCGGTGGCTCGACATTGTTCGTAGAATAAGGTTAACAACCATAAATTGCCGTTATCCGCAGGCAGTTCCAGTGGCAAAAGTGCGGTGTGTTTTGGCGCAATTTGGATCCCATTTATTTTTCCTTCTTGCATGACAATGCCATTTTCTGAAAGTTGATAGCGAATGCTTAAGCACTCGGCAGTATTCGTGAAATCCCAATAATTGGTCAGCCACACCTTGCCGTCTTTTAACTGCGCGCGAATAGGACGTTGTACGTTTTTTAGCTCTAATAAGTTACTTTGAATTTGACGATCTGCCGTCACCAAACCATCAGCGCAGAAATTTCCATCATTGGGGACATCGCCAAAATCGCCACCGTAGCCCATGCGGTCGGTTCCTGCCAAATAGGGCGAATGGTTGCACCATTCCCATACAAAACCACCACAGGCACCGGGGTATTTTTGCATCGCGAGGAAATAATCTTCTGCATCGCCACAAGAATTGCCCATCGCGTGCAAATATTCGCAAAAGATATAAGGTTTACGATTTTGTGGATGGGCAAAATAGGCGTCCATGTCTTCGGGGGCCGTGTACATTTCACTATGCAAGTCTAAATTTGAGGTATCATTTTGATGGGCGGAATGCTGGAAAATCGCATTTTCATAATGGACTAAACGGCTGGGATCACGCGCTTTCACCCAGGCGGCGGCCGCTTCAAAATTTTCACCGTAGCCACTTTCATTGCCGAGCGACCAAATCACCACCGAAGTGCGGTTTTTATCCCGCTCCACGTTGGCATAGGTGCGGTCTAAAATCGCGTTTTTAAATTCAGGCGCGCGAGCCGTGTAACAATAATTGTCAATCGTTTGTTGTCGAATGGCATCCTGATCGATGTCTGGTTTCACGCCAAGTAAAATGCTGCTTTCCGGTGTCGGCACATACACGGCATTGGTGCCATGAGATTCAATATCGCTTTCGGCAATGACATAAAAACCGTATTGGTCGCAGAGTTCGGTAAACCAAGGCGCATTGGGATAATGTGCTGTACGGATGGCGTTAAAATTATGCTGTTTCATCAGGCGTAAATCCTGCAATGCCTGCTCACAATGAATGACATAACCGGTGCGTGGATCGCTGTCATGTCGATTGACCCCTTTAAATTTAATCGCTTGCCCATTGAACAATAACACGCCATTTTTTACCTCAATTTTACGTAAGCCGATACGCTGACAAATCACCTCTGAACCATAACGAAAAACTAGCGTGTAAAGATTTGGTTGTTCGGCATTCCATAAGATCGGCTGAACAAGAAAACATTCGAAATCTTGACCGTACTTTTCCGCCACTAAATGCTGTTTGGGATCAAAGAGTTGCCAATGAATGTCTTGCCCATGATGATCAGAGAAAATACATTCCACCGTGATATTAGCTGCTGTGAAATCATCGTTTAATGCCGTTTTTATAAAGAAATCCTGTAAATAATGGGCTTCCCGTTCCAACATATAAACATCACGGAAAATGCCCGACATTCGGAATTTATCTTGATCTTCCAAATAACTGCCATCACACCATTTCAGCACGATGACCGTGATGTTATTTTCGCCAGATTGTAAATAATTCGTTACATCAAATTCTGAGGTGCAATGACTGATTTGGCTATAACCCACAAATTGTTCGTTGAGATATAAAAACAAGCAACTGTCCACGCCTTCAAAATTCAGCAAATAACGCTTATTGGCTTTGAGTGTCAAGTTCAATCGGCGTTGATACCAACCGCATGGGTTTTGTTGCGGAACATAAGGCGGATCAAAGGGAAAAGGATAATTGACATTGGTGTATTGATGTTGATCGTATCCGTGATTCTGCCAATTTGACGGCACAGGAAGCTGACTATTAGGAGTGAGTTGAAGGAAGTTTTCCGGCAGATCCCAATAGCTTGAAAAATACTGAAACTGCCAATTTCCGTTTAAAGGAATGAAATAATCTGAATATTCTCTGGGATTTTCTACCGCACTTTTATGTGTCGCATGAGGAATAAAATAGGCATGGTGTGGCGTAGTATTAATGTGGAGTATGGAAAGGTTTTGAAAATAGTGAGGTAATGACATAATGCACCTTAAAAACAACGAATTGTGAAACCAATATACGCAATTTCTCCGCTCAATTTTAGACAAAATGGTAATTTTGTGATTTAAATCACAATCTTTATTTTACAGTATGTAAAATTTGCAATACAATCACTGTAAATATTAAAATACACAATAAGGAACATCTATGAATAAAACAGTGGGAAGTACGCTGCTTGTGGCAGGTACCATGATTGGCGCAGGTATGTTAGCCATGCCGTTAACCTCCGCCGGCATTGGCTTTGGCGCGACCTTATTTCTTCTACTTGGGCTTTGGACGCTGTTAACCTTCAGTGCGTTGCTGTTCGTTGAGCTTTACCAAACCGCACCAAGTGATGCCGGCATCGGCACGCTGGCAGAGCAATATTTCGGTCGTCCGGGACGAATTGTTTCCACCGCTGTATTAATTGTCTTTTTGTATGCGCTCATTGCCGCCTACATTAGCGGTGGCGGTTCTTTGTTGACCGATACGTTGCCAACCATCGTTGATCGCGATACCACCGGCAAAGTCGCCGTATTGATTTTCACCCTTTTCTTCGGCGCGTTTATCATTATCGGTACGCACAGCGTAGATAAAATTAACCGCGTGTTGTTCTTTGTGATGATTGCCACATTCGTGATGGTGTTAAGTTTGATGTTGCCGGAAATTAAACTCGACAACTTGATGGCAATGCCCATTGATAATGCGCTGATCATTTCCGCCAGCCCGGTATTTTTCACCGCGTTTGGTTTCCACGGATCTATTCCAAGCTTAAACAAATACCTCGGCGGTAACGTCAAAGCCTTGCGCATTTCCATTTTAGTGGGTTCCGGTATCACCTTGTTCGCCTACATTTTATGGCAACTCTCCACCCACGGTTTGCTCACACAAAATGAATTTCTGCAAATCTTGCAACAAGATGCCACGCTGAACGGCTTAGTCACCGCCACCTTAACCATTACCCAAAGCAGTATGATGGCAAACGCCGTGAAGATCTTCTCCACCTTGGCGTTAATCACCTCATTCTTGGGCGTGGGACTTGGCTTACTAGAATGTATTGAGGACTTATTAAAACGTTCTTTTAACATCAATGCAGGGCGTTTTTCCTTAGGTTTAATGACGTTCATTCCGCCAATCGTCTTCGCCTTATTCTACCCACAAGGTTTTATTTTAGCGTTAGGTTATGCTGGTCAAATGTTTGCGTTCTACGCCGTGGTTCTTCCGGTTTCGCTGGTATGGAAAGCGCGCCGCATTCACCCGAATTTGCCGTATAAAGTCTGGGGCGGCAAAGCCACGCTACTCATTGTTTTAGTCCTTGGCGTCATCATTACCTCCATCCCATTCGCTATCCGCGCCGGCTATCTACCGTTTGTGGTGGGTTAAAATCACCTAAAAAAACAACCGCACTTTGATCGGTGTAATCAAAGTGCGGTGGGTTTTGACTTGTGTTTTTAATACGTTTTAATGAGTGTGTGCATTAAATCTAAAATTAAGCGTTTATGTTCGGCATTTAGTTGTAGAAAGCTTTCTGTTCCTTGTTTATCGATAATCGATTGTGGCTCAAGGACTTCATTTTCTGCGCCGGTTTTTAACCATTTTGGCGATACATTCAACCATTCCGCTAACACTTGTATTTTATCTAAAGATGGGATTGACTGACCATTCAACCACTTATAAATAGCCTGCGGCGTTACGGTTCCTGAAACGTAACGCAAATTAAACTCTCGCTCAATATCGGATACTTTAAATTTCTCTAAAGCAGCGGCTTCGAGTGCGGCTTTTAAACGTAAGCTAAAAAGCTCTTTTTCGTTGAATGTTTTTTGCATTCGCAAATTATAACGACTACAAAAATAATAAATTCACTAATCAGTTTAAATAAATTTAACAATTTGGTTGTTTGGATTTTATCTTGAAGGTAGAATCCTGTTGGATTTTTGTTCAACTTATAAAAGGAAAAGAGGTATGTTAAAACAATTTAAATACACGTCTATTTTGGCTTTGTCTGCATTAGTAGTTGCTTGTTCCGGTGGTAGCAGTGGTGCAGGTACTGCAGAAACACCGGATGGGAACAAATTTAACTTAACAAATAGTACTAAAGGGTTGGTTGGGAGTAAAACAATGGATGGTAAACTCATCGGCTATAACCAAAATCACTCTTTTTACGGTGTGTGGGTGAATAATGATAAAACTCGTCAACAAGTTCGTTATCAAGGAACTGCCACACCAACAGATCGTTTGCCAAGAGGGGCGGCAACTTATACAGGACATGCCGTTCGTGCACGCGATAGCGTTATTGCGCAAAATATTGATGGTGTTCAAGCTGATGGAACAATGACATTACATGTGAATTTTGATACGAAAAAGGTTTCCGGAAAGTTGGGTATTCCTTGGGCGCGCGATATCACCTTGCATGAAACCGATTTAAACGGTAACCAATTTGCCGGCAAAGCCAGCGTGTTATTTAATGATGGCGGTCGTTATAAAGGCGGATTGTTTGGTCCGAATGCAGAGGAAGCGGCCGGCATGGCCACGTTTGATAACAATCCAAGTTTAAATACTTCCTTTGGTGGTTACCGTTAATTTTATTTTATCAGGCGGGAAATCCCGCCTGTTTTTCTGCATTACAATGAAAAAAATTACATGTTGTCTTTTGCTGTTTTGTACATCAATCGTCCATTCGGAAATGGCCGAACATGGTGATTTACACCACTTACAAGAAAATCCTCAACTTATCGAATCGTTTTTGTCAGAAAATATATATCAATTAACGGCGGAACAATTACTGACATTAATAAAAATCTACCAAACCGTGCCTCAGTATAATGAAAGGCTTTTTCTTTTTGCTCAAGGACGCGTTGCTTTTTTACAACAAGATTATGCAGAAGCGACTCGATTATATCGCCTTGTATTATCTGAAAATCCAACATTAAATCCGGTGAGAATTGAACTGGCACTTGCGTTGTTTTATCAAAAGCAAGATCGTGCGGCACAAATGCAATTTGAAAAAGCAAAATCGGAAGCGAATCTTCCGGAACCTACGCGACAATTCATTGATGAATATCTCAATGCGCTGAAAGCACGGCAAGACTGGAAAATAGATCTTTCTTTTCATTATTTAAGAGATAAAAATGTCAATAATGCTGCGGATGCCAAGCAGATTGCGTTGTCAAATCGTGCCACATTAACCAAATCGGAAAAAATGCGTCCTCAGCCGGCACATGGGCTGGCGTATCATTTGGGCATTTCGCGTGATTTTAATCTTGTTGATTCCCATTATTTGTCCGTCAGTAATAAATTATGGGGAAAAAATTATTGGGATAATCATGAATATGATGATATTTCCAACCGCACTTTGATTGGTTATGCCTACAAAACGGCAATACAAACACTAAAAATCGGCCCTTTTTATGAACGCCGTTGGTATGGCAATCATCGTTATCGTTGGAATAATGGCGCGCTTTTGGAATATACCCATTGGCTAACCCCTAATTTGCAGTTATCTCATACGTTAGAAATGGCTAAGCAACATTATTTTGCCGAGCGGGTATTAGATGGTAATCTAAAACTTTTTTCATCTACCCTTATTTGGCAGCCTAATGCAAAACAATTTTTCTATTTAGGTGGTGATTTCATTGCTGAACGGACTCAGGTGAAACAATATGCCTCTGATAGTCAAGGGATTCGTTTAGGTTGGGGGCAAGAATGGGGAGGAGGAATTTCCTCTCAACTTGGGTTATCTGTAATGAAACGCCAATATAAAGATACCGCAAAACTGGGAAATTTGGATATTTTCTCTTTTAAAAAATCACGTTCAGATCATATTTATTCCGCCAATATGACATTTTGGAAACGAGATTGGCATTTTGGGGGAATAACGCCTAAGCTACAATTGAGTTGGAAGAAACAGGAGAGCAATATTCCCCAAATGTATTCCTACCAACAGAAAAATATTACGCTCATTTTTGAAAGTACGTTTTGATGGATATAAAAAAGACGGCGTTTGATTTTCACATTAAACACCGTCTTGTTATCAACGATTGGCTTCTGCCAAATTTTTCTTATTATCAGCAATTACGCCAAGATTTTGTCTAATGCTTTGCTGACATCTTCCACTTTTTGAGTGCCGTCTAAGCGGAAATATTGCGTGTTGCCTGCTTTGGCTTCTGCTTGGTAGTAATCCACTAATGGTTTGGTGGTGTTGTGATACACTTTCAAACGGTCTAACACGGTTTCCGGTTTGTCATCGGCACGGATAATCAAATCTTCGCCGGTCACATCATCTTTGCCTTCCACTTTCGGTGGGTTATAAACGATGTGGTAAGAACGACCGGAAGGTTGGTGCACACGACGACCGCTCATGCGTTCTACGATCACTTCATCCGGCACATCAAATTCCAACACATAATCAATGGCGATGCCGGCAGATTTCAATGCGTCAGCTTGTGGAATAGTACGTGGAAAACCGTCAAGTAAGAAACCTTTGGCGCAGTCAGGTTGGGCTACGCGTTCTTTCACTAAGGAAATGATTAAATCATCCGGCACTAATTGACCGGCGTCCATTAAGGTTTTAGCTTGTTTGCCTAATTCGGTGCCGGCTTTGATTGCAGAGCGTAACATGTCGCCCGTGGAAATTTGCGGGATGGCAAATTTATTCATGATGAATTGTGCTTGTGTGCCTTTTCCTGCGCCCGGTGCGCCTAATAGAATAATTTTCATGTTGTCCTCTTTTTTAAATGAAAAATAACTGAAAAAACCACCGCACTTTTCCTATTTCGGGAAGAAAGTGCGGTCGGTTTTGAAAATGTTTTATTAATCGTGGCGTATGGTTGCTTAATTCCCTAAAAATGTCAATTGCCAGCATTCGGTGCAGGGACTTTTTCGTTCCACGGGGCGACCCAGCATAAACAGAGCATGCCCGGGATGGCTAAAAATAAGCAAATCCAGAAGAAATGGTAGTAACCTACCGACGCAACGATTTCGCCGGACAGTGCGCCAAGCCCTTTGCTCGGTAAGGCGGCAAGGCTGGTAAATAACGCCAATTGAGTCGCTGTGTAAAGCTGGTTGGTTTCCCGTGCCATAAAGGCAACAAACGCCGCCGTACCAAGCCCCACGCCAATGTATTCGCCACAAATCACAATGCCAAGTTTTAAGCGCGCTGCGTTATCGACAACGTGGAAATAATCAAATCCGGCAAGCCAAATAAACCCGCCGATAGTAATCAGTTGAATAAAACCAAAGACCCAAAGGGCGCGGTTAATGCCGAGGCGTAACATAGCAATGCCGCCTGCCATGCCGGCAATAATGCTCGACCACAACGCCGTGCTTTTTACCACTAAGGCAATGTCGGTTTTGCTAAAGCCCATGTCCACGATGAATTTACTTTGTAACGTAGTGGCAAGGGCATCGCCGAATTTATACAGGAACAGAAAGGCAATAAAGCCAATTCCTGCATAAATGCCTTTACGTTGGAAAAATTCTTGGAGCGGAATGGTAAAAGCTTGGTAGAACGGCTGCTTGCTTTGATGAATTTGAATTTGTGGCTCGCGGCTTAAAAAGAAGGTCATAAACAGCCCACACAGCATGAAAAGTGCGGTCAATAAAAACACCGTTTCCCATGGCAGGAACGTGGCGAGATACAATGACAGTCCACCGGGAATCAAACCGGCAATTCGGTAGGCATTAATGTGAATCGTGTTGCCTAAGCCCAATTCGTTATCGCGCAAAATTTCCCGCCGGTAGGCATCTAATACAATGTCTTGGGTGGCGGACATAAAGGCGATGAACGTAGCCAGAAAAATAACCATTTGCATTTGTTCTTTTGGATCGTATAAACCGATGAGGTAAAGACTCAGCAGAAGCAAGAGTTGGGAAATGGCGAGCCAACTGCGACGGCGACCGAGAAATCGAGGAAAATAGCGATCCAGCAAGGGTGCCCACAAAAATTTGAGCGTGTAGGGTAGGGTGACTAAGGTAAAAGCCCCGATGGTTTGCACACTAATGCCATTATCCGACAACCAAATCGGTAACATTTGCAGCAGCACGAAAAGTGGCAAACCGGAGCTAAAACCAGTAAAGACACAAATCAGCATATTGCGGCTGAAAATTTGGGTGGCGAGAGAAGGCTTAATCGATTGTTCTGTCATCATGATTTCAGGGGGATTTTATTCAACGGCAATTTCTTTAATGCGGAGTTCATCGCCGCTTTGTCGTTGTAAATGCGCGCTGTCACAATTTGGGCACGTGCTGTTATAGGCTTGAATTTCGACCAGTTGTTTGCAATCCCAACACCAAGCTTTGGCAGGAATAGAAATTAAATGAAGCTTACAATTTTCCGCCGGTGTACCTTGTGCCGCCATTTCAAAGCCAAATTCCAACGCACTGGGTTCAATGCAAGAAAGAGCACCGACCTCCAGCCAGAGGTCGGTGACTTTGTTGACATTGTGTTGTTTGCATTGCTGCTCAACAATTTCAATGATGTTTTGACACAAAGAGAGTTCGTGCATGAGGCTTAATCCCGATACCCTTTCGGATTATTTTTTTGCCAATTCCAGGTGTCTTTCATCATTTGAGCTAAGCCACGTTCTGCTTTCCAGCCCAATTCTTTGTCAGCAAGGCTCGGATCGGAATAACAGGTGGCGATGTCGCCCGGACGACGATCCACTAATTTATAAGGAATTTGAATATCATTGGCTTGTTCAAAGGCTTTTACCATATCTAAGACGGAATAGCCTACGCCGGTACCTAAATTATAAATGTGTAAACCGGCATCGTCTTGATGGCGATCCAACGCTTTTAAGTGGCCAATCGCCAAATCCACTACATGAATGTAATCACGCACGCCGGTACCGTCATGGGTGTCGTAGTCGCTACCAAATACGGAAAGTTGAGGTAATTTGCCGATAGCTACTTGGCTGATATAAGGCAATAAGTTGTTTGGAATGCCATTCGGGTCTTCGCCGATTAAACCGCTTTCATGTGCGCCCACCGGATTGAAATAGCGCAAAATGGTCATGCTGAATTTAGGTTCTGCTTTGGCGATATCACGTAGGATTTGTTCCACCATAAACTTAGAGGTGCCGTACGGGTTAGTCGTGCCGCCCACTTTGCAGTTTTCGGTAATCGGAATGATTTCAGGATCACCGTAAACGGTGGCGGAAGAACTGAAGACGAAATTCCACACGCCGGCTTTTTTCATTTCTTGTAATAAAACTAATGAGCCGGTGACATTGTTCATATAGTATTCGGCCGGTTTTTGCACGCTTTCGCCAACGGCCTTTAACCCGGCGAAGTGAATGACGGAATGAATCGGATTTTCAGCAAAGATTTTTTGTAACAAGTCGCGATCTAACACATCGCCTTCATAAAATTTTACACTCTTGCCGGTGATTTGTTTCACACGTTCTAAGGATTTTGGCGAAGAGTTGCAAAGATTGTCTAACACCACAACCTCTTTGCCAGCATTTAATAATTCGACGACAGTATGTGAACCGATATAACCGGCACCGCCGGTGACTAGAATGGACATTTTAATTTCCCCTTATTGCGAATATAACTCATAGAAATTGTGTGTTAGTATAACACTGTTTTTAAATCAAAACATGAGACGGATTAACCGCTTATTTATTCTTGGGAGGAAACTATGAATTGGTATTTGCATGTACTCAAAAACTACGCCACGTTTTCAGGACGGGCAAGACGAAAAGAATATTGGATGTTCTTTTTATTTAACGTGTTAATTAGCCTTGGTTTGGGTGTGCTTGATGTTGTGGCGGGAACTTACAGTGTTGAATATGAAACCGGACTTTTTAGTGGCCTGTATTCTTTGTTTGTTCTTATACCAAGTATTGCTGTTAGCGTTCGTCGTTTGCATGATACTAATCGAAGCGGATGGTGGATTTTAATTTCATTAATTCCTCTTATCGGTGTTATTGTGTTGTTTGTGTTTATGTGTTTGGATAGTCAGCCGGGAACAAATCGTTTCGGCGTGAACCCAAAAGAAGCTGCATCACAAACGCTTTCTGCGGTCGAAACAGATCGTTTTATCAGCTAATTATCAGTGCGTAGCGTGCAATTTGTTGCACGACCAAACTACGCACGGAACCTTATTTAACCCTTTGGGGCATTCACGATTTCGTGCAACAAGTTGCACGCTACGATTCTAATTTTTTATTCAAATAGAGAGAAGGCGAGAAGCATATTCGCTTTCTCTTTTTTATTTCTTGCGCAAACGTTTACTTCTTTTGGCGTTGCGGTAAAATACCGCCCTCTTTTTTTCAACGACAAATTAAAAGGTAATTTCATGTCATCTTCTCCATCTTCCGCTTTAGAAAAACGCTTTGAGTTGACTAAACGCGGTTCCACCGTACGCAAAGAAATTGTGGCAGGTTTAACCACTTTCCTTGCCATGGTGTATTCCGTTATCGTTGTGCCGAACATGTTAAGTGCGGCAGGTTTTCCGGCTGAATCGGTCTTTATTGCGACCTGTTTAGTCGCGGGTTTAGGCTCGCTCTTAATTGGTTTTTGGGCGAATGCGCCAATGGCAATCGGTTGTGCTATTTCTTTAACCGCATTTACTGCGTTTAGCTTGGTTATCGGACAAAAAGTGAGTATTCCGGTCGCCTTAGGTGCGGTCTTTTTAATGGGGGTTTTCTTTACCCTGATTTCTGCCACAGGGATTCGTGCTTGGATTTTGCGTAACTTACCAGTGGGTATTGCACACGGTGCAGGGATCGGTATCGGTTTATTCCTGCTTTTAATCGCTGCAAACGGAGTAGGTCTTGTGGTGAGCAACCAAGCCGGTTTGCCGGTAAAATTGGGCGAGTTCACTGCGTTTCCGGTGATGATGTCATTAATTGGTTTGGCGTTAATTATCGGCTTAGAAAAAATGCAAGTGAAAGGCGGCATTTTATGGGTGATCATTGCGATTACCGTCGTCGGTTTAATTTTCGATCCGAATGTGACCTTTAACGGTCAAGTTTTCAAAATGCCAAGTTTCGGTGAAGAGTCTTTATTCTTGCAATTAGATATCATGGGTGCATTACAACCGGCGATTTTACCGGTGGTGTTTGCGTTAGTGATGACCGCGGTATTTGATGCCACAGGCACCATCCGCGCAGTGGCGGGACAAGCGGATTTATTGGACAAAGACGGTCAAATCATTAACGGCGGTAAAGCCTTAACCTCCGACTCCGTCAGTAGCTTATTCTCCGGTATTTTCGGCACGGCACCGGCAGCCGTGTATATCGAATCCGCAGCAGGGACTGCCGCGGGCGGTAAAACCGGTATCACTGCCATCGTTGTTGGTGTATTGTTCCTATTAATGTTGTTCTTCCAACCATTAGCATTTTTAGTGCCAAACTATGCAACAGCACCGGCGTTAATGTACGTGGGATTATTGATGCTAAGCAACGTCAGCAAATTGGATTTTGATGATTTCGTTGGTGCCATGAGTGGTTTGATTTGCGCGGTGTTTATCGTGTTAACGGCAAACATTGTAACCGGTATTATGTTGGGCTTTGCTGCATTGGTGATTGGCCGTGTGGTGAGTGGCGATTTCAAACGCTTAAATATCGGCACCATTGTGATTGCCGTTGTTTTAGTGGCTTTCTATGCTTGTGGTTGGGCGATTTAATTCAGCCAATAAAGACAATAAAGGCGCATGAGTATGCGCCTTTTTGTTTGTCTTAATCTTGAAAAACAGTGAAAAAACCCACCGCACTTTGTAACTTATCACCATAGAAAATGAGTGGGATGCGTTGTCGTTGCCAAGGGGCCACGTTCAACTGTTGCCACACTTTTTTAATGTCTTTATTCACGCCGTTTGAGGTTAATTTCACTTTGCCCGAATAACGAAATCGAATCCAAACTTTCGTTCCCTCTAAGGGTAAATTTAACGCTTCTTGATGTGTTTGCCCATTTTCATCCCGCCAAAGTGCGGTCATTTTTTCGGTTGTTTTTTGTAGCAACAGCGTGCCTAAATGATCCGGCAAGAAAATAGGCTGATTAAATTTCGCCTCAACATATTCTTGTGAAATGTCGGTAAACATCGGCGTGAGAAATAAACGGCTTTGATAGCGGCGGACAATTTTATCGTGTAGGCGAAATTGTGGTTGTGTATCGGCTTTCGCGAAAATGACATCCGAAATAATTTTTTCTAATTGTACGAGAGAGGGGAGGGTAACGCCCCAATCTTGCAACCATAAGCGTAACAAGGCGCGTTGTTTCACCGGCGAATAGTCGGCGAAATGTTGCAGGTTAAAAGTGCGGTCATTTTTTACGATGTTTTTTTGATATTCTTCCGCTAACAATTCATTAAGCAGTTGTTGTTGTTCATAACAATGTTGCGCGGAACGTTGCACTGCCGAATCAAAATGCGCCCAGCGTTGGCGCAATTCAGGCAACACGACATTACGCAGAAAATTGCGATCGTATTGATTGTCTTCGTTGCTTTCGTCCTCAATCCAACTCAGCCCTTGCTGTTGTACAAACGCCAGTAATTGTTGGTGGCTAAAATTCAATAACGGACGAAAAATGGGCACACCGTAAACGTTGCTTTTGGGCGGCATGGCGCCTAAACCTTGCACGCCACTGCCGCGTTTTAGGGCAAGGAAAAATGTTTCCGTTTGATCTTGTTGATGGTGTGCTGTGACGAGCCATTCGGTAGGTAAAATTTGCTGTGCAATGGCTTCATAACGGGCTTGGCGGGCACCTGCCTCAATGCCGTTTTCTGTGCTGACGTTCACGTGTTGAATTTGCAACGGAATATGGAATTGGCGGCAAATTTGTTGACAATGTGCTGACCAAGCATCGGCATTGATGCTTAATCCGTGATGAATATGGATGGCGCGCAGCTGAAAGTGCGGTTGTTTTTCACGAAGTTTTGCAAATAAAGCGAGTAGCGCCGTGGAATCCAAACCCCCGCTAAACCCAATAAGAAAGTGAGTTTGGTTCGGTGCAAGTTGGCGGAGTTGCTGTGAAAAACAGTCGAGGAGCATAGGCGAATGGCACGGGTAGAGGACATTCCCTCCCGTCTTCAGGAGGGATTTAAATGAGACTTTTTTTATACGTAGCCGTAACTCATTAGACGTTGATAACGACGTTCTAGCAGCTTTTCTGTGTCAAAGACGTCAAGATCGTCTAAATCGGCAAGCAGGCGTTTTTTCAAGTTTTGCGCCATTTCATCGTAATTGCGGTGCGCACCGCCCAACGGTTCCGGTACGATATTATCAATTAAGCCAAGTTTTTTTAAACGATTGGCGGTTAAACCCATGACTTCTGCTGCGGTGGAGGCTTTATCGGCGCTTTTCCATAAAATAGATGCACAACCTTCCGGAGAAATCACGGAGTAGGTCGAGTATTGCAACATATTGACTTTATCACCCACGCCGATAGCCAACGCACCGCCGGAACCGCCTTCACCGATAACGGTACAAATTACCGGCACTTTGAGGGTGGACATTTCGCGTAAGTTGCGAGCGATAGCTTCTGACTGACCGCGTTCCTCTGCGCCTACGCCCGGATAAGCGCCCGGAGTGTCAATGAAGGTGATGATAGGCAATTTGAAACGCTCTGCCATTTGCATGAGGCGTAAAGCTTTGCGGTAGCCTTCCGGTGCCGGCATACCAAAGTTGCGTTTTACTTTATCTTTCACGGTACGCCCTTTTTGATGGCCAATCACCATTACCGGTCTGCCGTCTAAACGTGCTAATCCGCCAACAATGGCTTTGTCATCGGCAAAAGCACGATCGCCGGCAAGTTCTTCAAATTCGGTGAAAATATGTTCGATGTAGTCAAGAGTATAAGGACGATTCGGATGACGAGACATTTTTGACACTTGCCACGCATCTAAATTTGCAAAGGTTTTTTCGGTTAATTCGATGCTTTTTTTCTGTAAACGGGCAATTTCATCATCAAGATTAATTTCATTATCCTGTGTTGTCATTGCACGCAAAGATTCGATTTTCGCTTCAAGTTCGGCAATGGGTAATTCAAAATCTAAGTATTCTTGACTCATGTGTGATTCCTAATTTTGTGAAAATTTTGCACCGCACTTTAACAAGATTTTGGTAGTGGTGCAATTGGACGCGCTATTCTATGCGTTTTTTTCATAAAAGTCATACCATTTCATCTGGTAACACCAGCTAAGGCTATGTAATGAAAGTGTTTATTGCCTTTACGCGGGAAACGAAAAATGAAAAAAATGCGTGAAATATCAGGTTATGCGCTAATTGACAATCTGCTAAAACGATTTTATTATGTAACCACTTTCAGGATAAGATGTTTGAAAGTCAGGATTGGTCTCCTGAAATAAGCGGGCTGAAGGTATAGAACACTTTTAGTATCAGTATGTCGCAAACTACAAACCATCATCCATCAATGGTGGACTAGGTAGAAACCCGCAAGGACGCGACGCAGCGAACCGCTTGCTGTTAAGACCAATTCTGCTTAGTTCACCACCCTTTTTCTCTCATCTTCACATTCATTTATACCTCTTGACACCATCGATATCACCTGCTTTTTGTCTTGAAAGGCATTTCCATTAATGAATTCTAAACCCAATCACGTTATAATTACGCCATTCGTTTAACAAAAAGGAAGTAAGCATGACAGAGCAGGCTTTGCACGCGGAACAGAATGAATGCGTCATAACAAACGACATTCGGCTGACGCAATATAGCCACGGCGCCGGTTGAGGCTGCAAAATATCGCCTAAGGTTTTAGAGGAAATTTTGCATACCGACATGGCACCGTTTATTGACCCGAATCTCCTTGTCGGCAATGACACCAAGGATGACGCGGCGGTGTATGATTTAGGCAATGGTACGTCGATTATCAGTACCACAGACTTTTTCATGCCGATTGTGGACGATCCCTTTGATTTTGGTCGCATTGCGGCAACCAACGCCGTGAGCGATATATTTGCTATGGGCGGTAAACCGATCATGGCGATTGCGGTGTTTGGCTTTCCAATTAACAAATTGCCTGCAAGCGTGGCACAGCGCATTATTGACGGTGGCCGTTTTGCTTGTCAGGAAGCGGGTATTGCCCTTGCCGGCGGACATTCTATTGACTCGCCGGAACCGATTTTTGGCTTGGCGGTGACCGGCATTATCGACACCGAGAAAGTGAAACGAAATGCCACGGCACAAGCAGGCTGTCACTTGTATTTAACCAAGCCACTGGGCATCGGCGTATTAACTACGGCAGAAAAACAAGGCAAATTAAAAGCAGAACATAAAGGTTTGGCGACTAAGTGGATGTGCCAAATGAATTTGCTGGGAAGCCAGCTTTCAAACATTGATGGCGTTACCGCCATGACGGATGTCACCGGTTTTGGCTTGTTAGGGCATTTAGCCGAAATCTGCGAAGGCTCCAATCTTAATGCCGAAGTGGATTTTGCTAACATTAAAACCCTAGACGGTGTAGAAGACTACATTGCGCAAGGCTGCATTCCGGGCGGTACGAACCGTAATTTCGACAGCTACGGACACAAAATCGCCCCAATAACGGATTTACAGAAAGCCGTTCTATGTGACCCACAAACTTCCGGTGGCTTACTCATCGCCGTCAAACCGGATTCGGAAAAAGAGGTTTTTACTGTCGCCAAAACCGCAGGTGTTGAGCTATATCCTGTCGGTAAACTCATTGAACGACAAGCTACACCGGAATTTATTGTGGTGAAATAGAGTTGATTTGTTGATTAAAGTGCGGTCATTTTTCCAAGTGTTTTTTGAAATGAAAAATATTTGAAGAAATGACCACACTTTTTATTATAGATTCGTACGTTGACCGTGTTTCCTAACACGTGCCAAAGAAAGTAAATAAAGTGCGGTTGATTTTTGAAGTATTTTTGTTGGAATTAGGCACACGCTGGGAAGCGTGCGCCAACGCAGAAGAGAAATATTAAACATGTTCTATAAGTAGTTAGGGATTTTTACTAAAATCCTCAAATCCTTTTTCCCAACCTAAATTGTAAGCCTCCTGAGCTGAACGATGTCTAGCTTTACCAGCTTGACTGTAAGGAAGATCTAACTCATCTAAACTATGTTTTTCGTTATTTAGACCATCTCTAATTCCAGCTTCATAAGCGCACCCAGCACATCTATGGCGCCCAGCCTCATTATTTTGGCTAAAAGATAGGGTTGTTAAAACATTAGCATATCTATGATTCTTCTGACAAACATTAATTACAGTATCTATAAGAGATTCATTTAATAGTTCAAAATATAAAAATTGTTGTTTCTTAATTTCTGATTTGGTTCCTATTTTATAGTTAGATTTTATAAATGGAAATAATGCAGCTCTAGTTGTAATAATCATTGAATCTTGATTTTCCATGCAAAAATCTTTTTTAATACTCTGTTGAGCGTGTTCTGGTAGTGAACTATTTATTTTTACTTCTATTGGAACTAAAGTATTCCACTGAGTATCAGAATCAATGAACTCTTTTGTTAGGGGTTCTGACAATACATCATAATGCGCCTCTATAACCCGAGATATTTTAAAATTTTTAAATTGAGATAATTCCTCACTTTGTTCAAAAGCCCTAAAATACCATTCTTGATTATTTACAAAAAGATTTATTGGAAAGAGAACTCGCTCAGACTTATTAGAGCTATTAGCTGATTCATATTTACATTTAATAGCTTTATTTCTATATAAAGCCCTCGTAACATTTACAATTGATATACTGTCAATTTGTGTAATTTGAGAGTTGTTGATAAATTCTACTTTCAGCAGATTCTTTTTATCCATAAATTTGTTACGGTTAAAACCATTTGTTAACACATCTAGTGCAATAATAGGATCAATTATGAATAATGGAATAAATGAATCAGATATCTCTGTAACTTTTTCTTTATGATTTAGAAAAATCCCTGTTTGGTTTAGCTCTCTGTATTCATTGAGATCTTTTGAGGCAGCTGCGGCAGCTATTTCAAATTCATCCATAATATCCAAACGAGATACGTATCCTAAATAATTTAAGCAAATATCAATAAAAATTAACCTCTCAATTTGGCTAAATTTTTTTTGGGTTTCAATCAAAAATTGGTCAATTTGTTGACTTAACATAGTACCACCTCACTAAATGCTCTTTTTTATGAATCCATATGATCTATTTTTTAGATGATCTATTTTATAGATCGATATTGACTATTTATAATACCTATGATACAGTTTAGCATCTTTTCAATTATTGGAAAGATTTTTCTACCATAAATTATACAGGAGAATATATATGGCAAAAAATGCTCCATATGGAGACAATCAACGTAAAGGCATGGTTCGCAGTAGATCACAAACTTATAACCCAACAACTGGGCAATGGATCAAAAGAGACTCTAACACTGGGAGATTTATGGATGTGAAACAAGATGGTTTACCGTTTAAGGGGGTTAGAAAAGAAAGATAATACAAGGTACATAAAGAAAAAACTTGAAATGCGACTAACATTTCAAGTTCATGGAATGGAAGTGAGAACGCCCCTCTTCCTGCGATGCCTAAATGAATAGACAATAGCTATAAAATCGGAGTGCGATTATATTTTCTTTTAAGCATCTAATCAATATCGTTCTCTTATTTTTTAATGGAGATTGCATAATGATGCAATGTAAATTTCCTAAATCCGTTCATGTAAGAGCGTATGTTCGTTTTAAGCGGGGACAATGGGAACGAGTCTGTGAACATTGTCGCAGTTATCCGCACTCATAATATTCAAAAGTCAGATGAAAGTCTGACTTTTAATCTTTTATTAATAATAGAAAAAATATTACTTCATCGTCACACCCAACCACTTCATCATCTCTCTCTCATCCCAACCTTTACGTTTGGCATAATCTTGAGCTTGGTCTTCATCAATGCGACCTAAAGTGAAATAGTTGCTTGCCGGGTGGGTGAAGTACCAACCGCAGACGGAAGCTGCCGGCCACATGGCGTAGCTTTCGGTGAGTTTCATGCCGATGCGTTGTTCTACTTCTAGTAAATCCCAAATCAAGGCTTTTTCCGTATGCTCTGGGCAGCTTGGATAACCTGGCGCAGGGCGGATGCCGACGTAGTTTTCATTGATTAACCCTTGGTTGTCGAATTCCTCTTGCGTGTAGCCCCAAATGCGGGTGCGGAGCTCAAAGTGCAGGTATTCTGCCATGGCTTCGGCGAGACGGTCGCCTACGGCTTGTAGCAAGATGGCGCTGTAGTCATCGCCTGCGGTTTTGTAGCCTTCCACTAGCGCCATTTCTTCAACGCCGGCGCACACGGCGAACATGCCCATCCAGTCTTTTTTGCCGCTTTCGCGATCAGCGATAAAGTCGCTCAAGGCAAAGTTAAATTGGCTTTTGCTGTTTTTGCCACGTTCCGTTTGTTGGCGTAAGCCGTAAGCGGTGCCGATAGGTTGAGAGCGTTCTTCATCAGCGAAAAGCACCACATCATCGCCCACACGTTCTGCAGGGAAAATGCCTAAAATACCGCTTGGGTTAAGTTTGTGGTTTTGTTCGAAAGCATCTAACATCGCTTGCGCATCATTCCACACGCGGCGGGCTTCTTCGCCACTTTCCGGATGATCAAAGGCATCTGGATAGCCACCCATCAAGCCCCATACGCGGAAGAATGGCGACCAGTCGATAAATTTACGCAGCTCGCCGATTGGTACGTTTTTAAATTCCACAATGCCGGTTTGTTTTGGCGTTGGCGGCACATAATCTTCCCATTCGCCGCTAAAGCCGTCGAAACGGTTGGCGCGCGCTTCTTCAATACTCAGTTGTTTCCGCAACGGTTTGCGGTTGGCAAAAGATTGTTGGATTTTTTCGTAATCTTTTTTGAATTGTTCCCACAATGCTGCACGGCCTTCTGGGTTCATCAACGTGGCACAGACTGTGACCGCACGGGAGGCGTTCGAGGTATAGAACACGCCGTGTTGTTTGTATTTTGGATACAGTTTAATGGCGGTATGCTCTTTGGAGGTGGTAGCACCGCCGATTAAAACAGGCAAGTTCAACCCTAAACGCGTCATTTCGCCAAGGAAGTATTCCATTTCGTCTAGGGATGGCGTAATCAAACCGCTCAAGCCGATAAGATCCGCTTTTTCATCAATCGCCGTTTGAATGATCTTGTCTGCCGGTACCATCACACCCAAGTCAATCACTTCAAAGTTATTACATTGCAACACCACGCTCACGATGTTTTTGCCAATATCGTGCACGTCGCCTTTTACGGTAGCGATCACCACTTTGCCGTTGCTGGAGCCTTTTTGTTTTGTGGCGTTGATAAATGGCTCTAAATATGCCACAGATTGTTTCATTACGCGTGCCGATTTCACCACTTGTGGGAGGAACATTTTGCCGTCGCCGAACAAATCGCCCACCACGTCCATGCCTGCCATGAGTGGACCTTCAATGACCTCTAACGGCGTTGGCAATTTTTGGCGAGCTTCTTCGGTGTCTTCGATAATGTGTGTAGTAATGCCTTTCACGAGAGCGTGTTTTAAGCGTTCTTCTACCGGCCATGTGCGCCATTCGGCGACAGAATCCACCGCACTTTCATTGCCTTGATTGCGGTATTTTTCTGCAATATCAAGCAATTTTTCTGTGGCATCTGGACTACGGTTTAAGACGGCATCTTCTACGATCTCACGCAATTCAGGATCGAGATCGTCATAAATCGCGAGCTGTCCCGCATTCACAATCCCCATGTCCATGCCTTGTTTGATGGCGTGATAGAGGAAGACTGCATGAATGGCTTCACGCATCACATTGTTACCACGGAAGGAGAAGGACACGTTTGATACACCGCCTGAAATTTTGGCGTGTGGCAAGCTGCGTTTAATACGACCTGTGGCGTTAATGAAATCTACGCCGTAGTTGTTGTGTTCTTCAATCCCGGTGCCGATGGCGAAAATATTCGGGTCGAAAATAATGTCTTCCGGCGGGAAACCAAGTTGGTTGACTAAAATGTTATAGGCACGGGTACAGATTTCCACTTTGCGATCTTCGGTGTCTGCTTGGCCTACTTCGTCAAACGCCATCACGACCACAGCTGCGCCGTATTTACGCACCAATTTAGCCTGATGAATAAATTTTTCCTCGCCCTCTTTTAAGGAAATAGAGTTCACAATCGGCTTACCTTGCACCGATTGCAAGCCCGCCTCAATCACTTCCCATTTGGAGGAGTCGATCATCACCGGCACTTTGGCTGCATCGGGTTCCGTCGCCATAATGTTGAGAAAACGGGTCATGCATTTTTTACCGTCGAGCAAGGCTTCGTCCATGTTCACGTCGATCACTTGCGCGCCGTTTTCCACTTGGTCGATGGCAATTTCAATGGCTTCGGCAAATTTGTCTTCTTTAATTAAGCGTTTGAATTTCGCCGAGCCGGTTACGTTATTACGTTCGCCCACGTTCACGAACAGGCTTTCATCATCAATGTTAAGCGGTTCTAAACCGGATAAACGCATGGCGGTTTTAATTTGTGGCAATTTGCGTGGCGGGATATTTTCTACCGCATCGGCAAAGGCTTTGATGTGTTCCGGTGTGGTGCCGCAACAGCCACCGATAATGTTTACAAAGCCGCTTTCCGCCCATTCTTTCAGGTGTGCTGCCATGTCTTCCGCGCCGAGATCGTAGCCGCCGAAGGCATTCGGCAAGCCTGCGTTCGGGTGCACGGAAACGTAGGTTTCACTGATTTTAGAGAGTTGTTCAACATACTGACGCAATTCTTTCGGGCCCAGCGCACAGTTCAAACCGAATGTCAGTGGTTTAGCGTGGCGCAGAGAGTTGTAGAAGGCTTCAGTGGTTTGTCCGGAAAGGGTGCGGCCGGAAGCATCGGTAATGGTGCCGGAAATCATAATCGGCAATTCCACGCCCAATTCTTCAAATACGGTTTCAATGGCAAATACTGCCGCTTTGGCATTTAAGGTGTCGAAAATGGTTTCGATCATAATTAAATCGGCACCGCCTTTAATTAAGCCGCGCGTGGCTTCTGAATAGGCATCCACCAATTCCATAAAGGTGATGTTACGGAAACCCGGATCGTTTACGTTCGGGGAAATGGACGCCGTGCGGTTCGTCGGGCCGAGAATCCCCGCGACGAATCTTGGTTTTTCCGGTGTGCTGTATTTATCCGCTGCCAAACGCGCTAGTTTTGCGCCGGCAAAGTTGAGTTCGTAGGCGATGGATTGCAAATCGTAATCCGCTTGCGCAATGGTCGTGGAGCTGAACGTATTGGTTTCGATAATGTCCGCGCCGGCTTCTAAATATTTTTCGTGAATCGCGGAAATGAGTAACGGTTGGGTGAGGGTCAGCAAATCATTATTGCCGCGTAAATCGATCGCACTTTCTTTAAAGCGTTCACCACGGAAATCCGCTTCGGTGAGTTTATATTTTTGGATCATCGTGCCCATGGCGCCGTCTAAAATTAAGATACGTTGGGCGAGGGCATTTTTTAGTATTTCAGTGGTGTTTTTCAAAATAAGCTTTCCGTTTGTTGGAGTTCAAATAAATGGGAGGAATAGTAGGAAGATGTGCTTGCGCTGTCAAATGTTATCTCTCTAAAAGTGCGGTGTTTTTTAGCGTGTTTTTCTGGCTGGCCTAAGAGAATTCTTTGCCGATATTCTGCTTTTTATCTTGGTCTATGCTAAACTAGCGCGCAATTTTTTTCGTATTTTTAATGATTTTTTATCCCTTATGACCTTATCTACCCCTCTTTTTATTGCATTGCGCTATTGGCGGGCGAAAAGTGCCGATCGTTTTGGGCGGTTGGTGACGAATTTAGCCAGTTTCGGCATTGTGCTTGGCGTGATGGCATTGATTATTGTGCTGTCTGTGATGAACGGTTTGGAAGGCTATCAAAAGCAACAAGTGCTTTCTTCCATTCCCCACGCCATTGTTAACCCGAACGGCAAGGTGAAGATCGACGATGCCGAGCCGCCTATGCCGAATTTCGTGCAAAAAGCCGTGCCGATAAACATGACGAATGTGATTTTTCAAACCGCAGGCGGTGTCAGCGCAGGGCAAGTGATTGGGATTCGACAATTTTCGGATGACCCAATTTTATCCACATTGTCTGAGCAGAATTTTGAGGATTTGCTACCGACAGGTGAGTTTAAAATCATTCTTGGCGATCAACTGGCACAGAAATTAAACCTGCATGTCGGCGACAAAGTGCGTTTGATGATTACCGAAAACAGCCAATACACGCCTTTCGGGCGCGTGCCGTTGCAACGTTTATTTACCGTCAGCGAAATTTATTTTGATGCAGGGCATGCGTCAGGGTATGAAGCGTTTGCCAATTTAACGGACATTGGACGCTTAATGCGAATTCAGCCGGGCGAAGCACAAGGTTTCCGTTTATTTTTAACAGATCCGTTCCAAATTACCGAGCTGCCGGCCGCGTTTCCATCAGCAACGCAAATCACCGATTGGCGCACACAAAAAGGTGAGTTTTTCCAAGCGGTTCGCATGGAAAAAAATATGATGGGCTTGTTGGTGAGCTTAATTATTGTGGTGGCGGTGTCCAATATTATTACGTCTTTAAGCCTAATGGTGGTGGACAAACAGGGTGAAATCGCCATTTTGCAAACTCTTGGTTTAACGAAAGGGCAGGTGCGTTCTATCTTCATTTATCAAGGCTTATTGGTGGGGTTAATGGGTACCTTGGCGGGCGCCATATTGGGCGTGTTAGTGACATTAAATTTGGACGCTATCGTAAATATCTTAGGCGCAAAAACGATGTATTTACCGACCGCACTTGAGCCTTGGCAAATTCTGACGATTGTCGTGTTTTCCTTATTATTGTCATTGTTATCCACCATTTATCCGGCCTATCGCGCTGCGAAAGTGGAACCGGCAGAAGCCTTGCGCTATGAATAAAAAGAGATGAAAAAATGAATACAGCATTATTATCTTGCCAAAATATCACGAAATTTTATCAAGAAGGCACACAACAAACAGAAGTGCTAAAACAGGTGTCTTTTTCTATGCAACCGAGCGAATTGGTGGCGATTGTGGGCAGTTCCGGTTCGGGCAAAAGTACGTTATTGCATACCTTGGGCGGATTAGATCAACCGAGCAGCGGTGAAGTGTTTATCAAAGGGCAATCGTTGCAACAAATGACACCCAATGCGTTGGCAAAGTTGCGCAATCAATATTTAGGTTTTGTGTATCAGTTTCATCATTTAATGGCAGATTTCACCGCACTTGAGAACGTGATGATGCCGATGCTTATCGGGCAACAAAACAAAACGGAAGCGCAGGATCGCGCCGAGCAGATCTTAAGTGCGGTCGGTTTACAGCACAGAATTTCACATCGCCCGTCTGCGTTATCCGGTGGAGAACGCCAACGTGTGGCGATTGCCCGAGCGTTGGTGAATAATCCGGCATTGGTGTTGGCGGATGAGCCTACCGGCAATTTGGATCACAAAACCACGGAAAGCATTTTTGAGCTAATTCAACAGCTCAATCAAGAAAAACAGATTGCCTTCTTATTGGTGACCCACGACTTGAATTTGGCGGAAAAATTGAATCGTCGTTTGATTATGCAAGACGGTGTGTTACGCGAGGAAAACGCCTGATGAATACGCCATTTTTTATCAGTTGGCGCTATCAACACAGTAAGCATAAAAACCGTTTGGTGTCGCTGATTTCATTTTTTTCCAGCATGGGCATAGCCTTGGGCGTGGCGGTACTAATTATCGGTTTAAGCGCCATGAACGGCTTTGAACGTGAACTCAATCAACGGATTTTGGCGGTCGTGCCGCATGCGGAAATTTCCTCTGCAAGCGGGCAAAGCAACGCACCGATCGATCATTGGCAACATCTTGCTGCTAAGTTGAAACAAAATCCGCAAATCATTGGCGTTTCGCCTTTTGTCAGTTTTACCGCCTTAGTGGAAAATGGCGCAAAATTAAAAGTAGTGCAAATTAAAGGCGTGGAAACGGCATTGCAAGATCAAGTGAGTTCTCTTGGGCATTTTGTGTTAAATCAAGGATGGCAAAATTTTGCCCAACATGGTGGCTTGGTGCTGGGCTCGGGGATTGCACGGGATCTAGATGTGCAAGAAGGGGATTGGGTTTCTCTGTTAATTTCCCAACAAAAAGGCACGGAAAATTTGACTCAGCCGTTGCGTGAACGTGTCCAAGTCACGGGGATTTTGCGTTTGGATGGACAGTTGGATCACAGTTACGCCCTCATGCCCTTGGCGCAGGCGCAGCAGTTGATGGATTATCAAGCGGAACAGGTGAGTGGGGTAGAACTGAAAACCGCGGATCCGTTTAACATTCAAACCCTTGATTATTCCATGTTGCAAGATTATCCGCAGATGCTTTACCTGCAAAACTGGATCAGTAAATTCGGCTATATGTATCGCGATATTCAGCTGATTCGCACGGTGATGTACATTGCCATGGTGCTGGTGATTGGGGTAGCGTGTTTTAATATCGTGTCCACGCTCATCATGGCGGTGAAAGATAAAGCGGGCGACATTGCCATCATGCGTACCCTTGGCGCGAATAATGGGTTTATTAAGCGTATTTTTATTTGGTATGGCTTGCAGGCGGGCATGAAAGGCTGTCTGATTGGCATTGTGTTCGGCGTGATTTTGGCCTTAAATTTGACCGCACTTATACAGGGGTTAGAAGGTGTCATCGGTAGAAAATTATTGTCCGACGGCATTTATTTCGTGGACTTTCTGCCAACCGAACTCCATTGGCAAGATGTGTTGCTGGTGCTGCTTTCTGCGTTAATTCTCAGTTTATTTGCCAGCCTTTATCCGGCAAATCGCGCGGCAAAATTGCAACCGGCACAGATATTAAGCGGTCATTAAAAAAGAAATTAAATAAACTAGTTTACTAGTACAAATTGCAGTGGTAGAGTAATACCACTTTTTTCGGACATTTTAGAATTTTATGAAGATAAGCGAGTGAACAATGAACACAAAAAACGATATTTCCATTGAAAACGACGATACGCGAATTGGTAAGATTGAACAGGTGTTACCCCCGATTGCGTTGCTAGAAAAATACCCGGCAAGCAGCGTTGCGGTGAAAACCGTGGAAAATGCCCGTCACGAAGCGCATAAAATTATTCATGGTGAAGATGATCGTTTACTTGTGGTTATCGGGCCTTGTTCCATTCACGATCCGAAAGCGGCATTAGAATATGCAAAACGCATTAAATTAATGCGCGAAAAATACCAAGATACCTTACAAATTATTATGCGCGTGTATTTTGAAAAACCGCGTACTACGGTGGGCTGGAAAGGTTTAATTAACGACCCATACTTAAATAATACCTATGCCTTGAACGATGGTTTGCGTATAGCGCGTAAATTGTTATCCGACATTAACGATTTAACCGTGCCGACGGCTGGGGAGTTTTTGGATATGATCACGCCGCAATATTTAGCGGATTTCATGAGCTGGGGGGCGATTGGGGCGAGAACCACCGAATCCCAAGTGCATCGTGAATTGGCTTCCGGTTTATCTTGTGCCGTTGGTTTTAAAAATGCGACCAATGGTGGCGTAAAAATTGCCTTAGATGCGATTGGTGCCGCAGAAGCACCGCATCATTTTTTGTCTGTCACGAAGTTCGGTCATTCTGCTATCGTTTCCACCAAAGGTAACGAAGACTGTCACATTATTTTACGTGGTGGCGACAATGGCCCGAATTATAGCGAACAAGATGTTGCCGAGGTGTGCGATGAACTTGCCAAAGCGGGTTACAGAGCCCATGTCATGGTGGATTTCAGCCATGCCAACAGCTGCAAACAATTCAAAAAACAATTGGATGTGAGCCGTGAAGTGGCGCGTCAAATTGCGGCAGGTTCCGATAAAATTTTCGGTGTGATGATTGAAAGCCATTTGGTGGAAGGGCGTCAAGATTTGGTGGAAGGCAAACCATTAACTTATGGGCAAAGCATTACCGACAGCTGTATCGGTTGGGAAGACAGTGAAAAAGTCTTGCAAGAGTTATCCGATGCGGTGGCGGCAAAACGCAAATTAAACGGCTGATTTTTCTTTTCATCCGTTCATTTCAAACAAAAGTGCGGTGGATTTTCAGAGCGAATTTCCACCGCACTTTTTTTGACTTTTAAGTTAAACCAACCCCGGATTTGGTATATCATATAGGGACTTCTTTTTATCCACTGAGGCAATAATGGCGTCTAAGAATTCTCCTCCTGCGAAAGACCAAAACACCACCAATTTGAATATTCCTCCTCATTCTATCGAAGCTGAACAAGCTGTGTTGGGCAGTATTTTGCTGAACAATATGTATTGGGATGATGTGGCTGAAAATGTGGTGAAAGAGGATTTTTACCGCTTTGAACATCGTCTGATTTTCGAGGAAATGGAAAAGCTGATTGCCCAGCAATCGCCGGTGGATTTAATTACCTTAGAACAGGCGCTGAAAAGTCGCGAAGTCATCGAACAGGTGGGCGGTTTTGCTTATTTGGCTGAGCTTTCTAATAACACACCGAGTGCCGCCAACGTGGTGGCTTATGCCAATGTGGTGCGAGAAAAGGCGATCATGCGCGAGTTGATTTCCGTTGGGAACAAAATTGCGCAAAACAGCTATTCTCCGAAAGGGCAGGATGTAAAACATTTGCTGGATGAGGCGGAGCGAGAAGTTTTTGCCATTGCTGAGAAGCGTACATCCGGCACTGAAGGCCCACAAAATATCATTTCCATTCTGGAAAACACCATCAATAAAATCGAACAACTCAGTCAAATTAAAGATCATTCCGGTGTTACTGGTGTTTCCACCGGTTTCAAAGATTTAGATAAGAAAACGGCAGGTTTGCAAAAATCCGACTTGATTATTGTGGCGGCGCGTCCTTCCATGGGGAAAACCACCTTTGCCATGAACCTGTGTGAAAATGCGGCGTTAGGCAGTGATAAACCGGTATTGGTGTTCAGTTTAGAGATGCCGGCGGAGCAAATTATGATGCGTAGCTTGGCGTCACTTTCACGCGTGGATCAAACGAAAATTCGTACCGGTCAGGGCTTGGATGACAACGATTGGGCAAAAATTTCCAGCACCATGGGTATGTTGGCTAAAAAGCCGAATTTATTTATTGACGATTCTTCCGGCTTAACGCCAACGGAGCTACGTTCCCGTGCGAGACGAGTTTATCGTGAAAATAACGGATTAAGTTTAATCATGGTGGACTACCTTCAATTAATGCGTGCCCCGGCTTTTTCTGAGAATCGTACGTTGGAAATTGCAGAAATTTCCCGTTCTTTAAAAGCCTTGGCAAAAGAATTGGAAGTGCCGGTGATCGCCCTGTCACAATTAAACCGTACCTTAGAAAACCGTCAGGATAAACGCCCGGTCAACTCGGACTTGCGGGAATCAGGCTCCATTGAGCAGGACGCAGACTTGATTATGTTTATTTATCGTGACGAAGTGTATAACCGTGAATCGGAAGAAAAAGGCATTGCGGAAATTATTATCGGTAAACAGCGTAACGGGCCGATTGGACGCGTGAAGTTGGCATTCCAAGGTCATTTTTCCCGTTTTGATAACTTAGCAGAACATCATCATTATGATGACGAATATTAGATAACAGCGTAAAAGAGATAAAAAATGCACATGAAACCTGCAACAGCGAAAATCAGTTCTGTTGCGTTAAAACACAATATTCAAACCATTAAACAAAAAGCCCCAAACAGTAAAATTATTGCGGTGGTAAAAGCCAATGCTTACGGACACGGCGTTGTGTTTGTGTCTTCTGCCGTCGAAAGTTTGGTGGATTGCTTTGGCGTGGCGCGTTTAGAAGAAGCACTAAAATTACGCTCCAACGGTATTACCAAACCGATTTTGCTGTTAGAAGGCTTTTTCTCTTCTAAAGACTTACCGATTTTGGCTGTCAATAACATTCAAACCGTCGTGCATAGCCAAGAACAGCTAGACGCCCTTGAGCAAGCCAAAACACCTAATCCGGTAAAGGTGTGGTTAAAAATTGATACCGGTATGCACCGATTAGGCGTCCATTTGGACGAAGTGGACAACTTTTATCAAAAACTCAAATCGCTTCCGTGTGTTGATCCGAATATTGGCTTTGTGAGCCATTTTAGCCGTGCTGATGAACTAGAGTGCGGTTATACAGAAAAACAATTAAGCCGCTTTTTACAGGCAACGGAAGGCAAATCCGGTGAACGGAGTATATCTGCTTCCGGCGGTATTTTATTCTGGCAGGACGCGCATTTAGATTGGATTCGTCCGGGCATTATTATGTACGGTATTTCACCGAATAATACCGCAGGAAAAGAATACGGTTTAACGCCGGTGATGAATTTAACGTCTTCTTTAATCGCTGTGCGCGAACATAAAAAAGGCGAACCGGTGGGATACGGTGGTGTTTGGACAAGTGAAAAAGACACGAAAATTGGCGTGGTAGCTATCGGGTATGGTGATGGTTATCCACGTGATGTGCCACAAGGAACACCGGTTTACCTGAATGGTCGCCGTGTGCCGATTGTGGGTAAAGTGTCCATGGATATGCTCACCGTGGATTTGGGCGCAGACAGTCAAGACAAGGTCGGCGATGAAGTGATCTTGTGGGGGAAAGAATTACCGATTGAAGAAATAGCAGCAATTACGGGCATAATCAGTTATGAATTAATCACCAAATTAACCCCGCGTGTATTAACTGAATACATTGATTAAATTTAAAGGAGTGCTTATGCAAAATATCAATCCAACCCAAACGAACGCATGGAAAGCGTTAACCCAACATCATGCGCAACGTAAGAATACAACGATTCAAGATTTATTTGCGCAAGAAAAAGATCGTTTCGCCAACTATTCTTTAACCTTTAACAACGAGATTTTGGTCGATTTTTCCAAAAATAATCTAACCCGAGAAACCCTTGATTTATTGCGTCAACTCACTGAAGAGTGCGGCTTAACACAAGCTAAAGAAGCCATGTTCAATGGCGAAAAAATCAACCGTACAGAAAATCGTGCCGTATTACACACCGCACTTCGTAACCGTTCCAATACGCCGGTTTTGGTGGATGGCAAAGATGTGATGCCGGAAGTGAATGCCGTGCTCGCTAAAATGAAATCGTTCTGTGAACGCGTGATTTCCGGTGAATGGAAAGGTTATACCGGTAAAGCCATTACCGATGTGATCAATATCGGTATCGGCGGTTCCGATCTTGGCCCTTACATGGTGACCGAAGCGTTGCGCCCGTATAAAAATCATTTAACCATGCATTTTGTTTCCAACGTGGACGGGACACACATCGCGGAAACGTTGAAAAAAGTGAATCCGGAAACCACCTTGATTTTAGTGGCGTCCAAAACGTTCACCACCCAAGAAACTATGACGAATGCCTTGTCTGCCCGTGATTGGTTCCTTGCCGCAGCAAAAGATCCTGCCCATGTGGCAAAACACTTTGCCGCGCTTTCGACCAATGCAAAAGCGGTCGCAGAATTCGGCATTGATACTAACAATATGTTTGAATTCTGGGATTGGGTAGGCGGTCGTTATTCTTTATGGTCTGCTATCGGTTTGTCTATTGCACTTTCTATCGGCTTTGAAAACTTTGAAGCGTTATTAAGCGGTGCCCATGAAATGGATAAACATTTCCGCAATGCACCATTAGCACAAAATATTCCGACAACGCTAGCTTTAGTGGGCTTGTGGAACACCAACTTCTTGGGCGCACAAACGGAAGCGATTTTACCGTACGACCAATATTTACACCGTTTTGCCGCCTATTTCCAACAAGGCAACATGGAATCTAATGGAAAGTACGTTGATCGCAATGGCAGGGTGATTCATGATTATCAAACCGGCCCAATTATCTGGGGTGAACCGGGCACGAACGGTCAGCACGCGTTCTATCAATTGATTCACCAAGGAACCACATTAATTCCTTGTGATTTCATTGCACCGGCTCAAAGCCATAATCCGTTGTCTGACCATCACAACAAATTGCTTTCCAACTTCTTTGCCCAAACCGAAGCGTTAGCGTTCGGTAAAACCAAAGAACAAGTGGAAGCCGAATTCTTGAACGCAGGTAAAACCTTGGCAGATGTGAAAGACATCGTGCCGTTTAAAGTGTTCACCGGTAACAAACCGACCAACTCCATTTTGGTACAAAAAATCACACCGTTTAGTTTAGGCGCGTTGATTGCCATGTACGAACACAAAATTTTCGTACAAGGCGTGTTGTTCAACATTTACAGCTTTGACCAATGGGGCGTGGAACTAGGTAAACAACTTGCCAACCGAATTCTGCCGGAATTGGTGAACAACGAGAAAGTGGAAAGCCACGACAGCTCAACCAACGGCTTGATTAATCAATTCAAAGCTTGGCGTTAAGCTCTCCATTTAGTGCCTTTTATTGGAAATAATGGGAGGTACTAGGTGTGGAATAACAAAAAAAGTGCGGTGAAATTTCACCGCACTTTGTTGTTATAGCCAGCCAAAGCACGAATGATTAACCTCAATGCGTAATTCATGATGTCGTGCGTAGCGTACAACTTGTTGCACGGATGATAAATCTCAATGCGTCATTCACGATTTCGTGCGTAGCGTGCAACTTGTTGCACGAATGATAAATCTCAATGCGTCATTCACGATTTCGTGCGTAGCGAGCATCTTGTTACACGAATGATAAATCTCAATGCGTCATTCACGATGTCGTGCGTAGCGTACATCTTGATCCACGATCAAACCACGCACGGAACGTTATATTTATCCCTTTCGGGCGTTCACGATTTCGTGCAACAAGTTGCACGCTACGATTCTGTATGTGGAATGACAACAAAGTACGGTGAAATTTCACCGCACTTTGTTGTTTTTAATGAAAATAACCAATTAAAATGGTGGCTACCAATGCGGCAAGGGCTAAGAAGAAAAAGTGCGGTCGGTTTTGAGATTGTTTTTTGCTGAAGAATTTTGCTGAAAAAATAATGTAGCCGCAAAGCAATACAACTTTAGCCATAATCCAGCTTTCTAAGCCGAAGTTGAATTGAAATAACATGACAATACCGCTGAGAATTAAGAACGTATCTGTTAAGTGCGGTAGAATTCTCAAGAGTTTAACGGCACGCCAATTTTTCTGCGTGAGTTGCATTCCGCCTCGCACAATCAATAATCCCAAGCTTAAAAAAGCACAAATAATGTGCAAATAAACTAAATAAATATCCATTTATCCCCCAATATTTAAGGCGGCAATAAAGTACTGCTGCCTTAAAATGCTCTTATGTTGTTATTCTTCGGTATTTTCTACCGCACTTTCTTGTTCGCTTTCTTCGTCATCGACATCGCAGATACGCTCCAAGCTCACAACATGCTCATTTTCGCTTGTGCGGATTAAGCGAACACCTTGCGTGTTACGTCCGACGATGCTGACCTCACTGACTCGGGTACGAACTAAGGTACCGGCATCGGTGATTAACATGATTTGGTCCGTATCAACCACTTGGGTTGCCGCAACGACTTTGCCATTACGTTCACTGACCTTAATGGAAATCACCCCTTTGGTATTACGGGATTTGGTCGGATATTCTTCTAACTTCGTCCGTTTGCCGTAGCCGTTTTGTGTCGCAGTCAGAATTTCGCCATCGTTTTTCGGAATGACTAAAGAAACGACTTTATCGATGTTGAGATCTAAGGTTTCTTCTGTGTTGTCGTCAGAAACCTCTTCAATTTCAACCGCACTTTCATCGTCATTCAGATCATTGGTTAAGGCGAGTTTGATACCGCGCACCCCTGTCGCCAAACGCCCCATTGCACGCACAGCGGATTCGCTGAAACGGACCACGCGACCTTGGGAAGAGAACAACATGATTTCATTGTTGCCGTCGGTAATATCTACGCCGATCAATTCATCTTCGTCGCGTAAGTTCAGCGCGATGATACCGCTAGAACGTGGGCGGCTGAATTCGGTTAGCGCAATTTTCTTCACAATACCGCCAGCGGTTGCCATGACGACGAATTTATCTTCCTCGTAAGCGGTCACCGGTAAAATGGCGGTAATACGTTCATTTTCATTGAGCGGTAAAATATTGACGATTGGTCGTCCGCGTGATCCTCGACTGGCTTGTGGAAGTTGGTATACTTTCAACCAATATAAGCGTCCTCGGCTGGAGAAACAGAGAATGGTGTCATGAGTATTGGCAACTAAGAGCTTCTCAATGAAATCTTCTTCTTTCATTTTCGTTGCCGATTTACCTTTGCCACCGCGGCGTTGTGCTTCGTAATCGCTAATGGGTTGATATTTCACGTAACCTTCGTGAGAAAGTGTTACCACCACATCTTCTTGGGCGATTAAATCTTCTAAATTAATGTCGCCGGAAGCGGCGGTAATTTCTGTTCTGCGCGGATCGTTAAATTGTTCGCGGATTTGTTCCAGCTCTTCACGAATCACTTCCATTAAGCGTTCAGGACTGCGTAGGATATAGAGCAATTCGCCGATGGCTTCCAATAATTTTTTGTATTCGTCTAGAATTTCGTCATGACCTAAGTTGGTCAATTTTTGTAAACGTAAATCTAAAATGGCTTGGGCTTGGACTTCGGTCAAATAATATAAACCGTCACGGATACCGTATTGTTCGTCTAAATCTTCCGGGCGGGCGGCATCGACACCGGTTGCTGCCAACATCTCTGCCACATGACCAAGTTGCCATGGACGAGCAAGCAATTCACGTTTGGCGCTTTCCGGATTTGGTGCTTGACGAATTAGCTCAATAATTGGGTCCACATTGGCTAACGCAATGGCAAGACCTTCCAAAATATGGGTGCGTTCACGTGCTTTGCGTAATTCAAAGATGGTACGGCGGGTCACCACTTCACGGCGATGTAACACGAATGCTTCAATGAGTTGTTTTAAATTCAAGAGTTTCGGCTGACCGTGGTCTAATGCCACGATATTAATCCCGAAAGTGACCTGCATTTGCGTGAGGGCATACAAGTTGTTTAATACCACTTCACCGACGGCATCGCGCTTGATTTCAATGACGATACGCATACCGTCTTTATCTGATTCATCACGTAAACCGCTAATGCCTTCAATTTTTTTCTCTTTGACGAATTCTGCAATTTTTTCGATTAATTTGGCTTTATTGACTTGATACGGAATTTCGTTAACGATGATGGTTTCACGGCCTTTTTCATCGGTTTCAATTTCCGCACGGGCACGGACATAAATTTTACCACGACCGGTTTTATAGGCTTCTTCAATGCCTTTACGACCGTTAATGAGTGCCGCAGTGGGGAAATCCGGACCGGGAATATGACTCATCAATTCATCAATGGTGATATCGTTATTTTCGATATAAGCCAAACAACCGTCTAATACTTCGCCTAGGTTGTGTGGTGGAATATTGGTCGCCATCCCCACAGCAATCCCGGAGGAGCCGTTGACCAATAAGGCTGGGACTTTGGTTGGTAACACTTCAGGAATTTGTTCCGAACCATCATAGTTTGGCACGAAATTGACGGTTTCTTTATCGAGGTCTGCCAATAATTCGTGGGCGATTTTGGTCATACGGGCTTCCGTATAACGCATCGCCGCCGGCGCATCGCCATCTACAGATCCGAAGTTACCTTGACCGTCCACTAACATATAACGCAAGGAGAAGGGTTGTGCCATACGCACCAAGGTATCATATACCGCGCTATCACCGTGTGGGTGATATTTACCGATGACGTCACCCACAATACGGGCAGATTTACGGTAAGGTTTATTGTAGGCATTGCCCCCTTCGTGCATAGCAAATAACACGCGGCGGTGTACCGGTTTTAAGCCGTCACGTACATCAGGCAAGGCACGTCCTACAATAACGGACATGGCGTAATCGAGGTATGAAGATTTCAGCTCTTCTTCAATACTGACCGGCGTAATATCTTGGACGAAATCAGACATTTAGAACTTCCTAATCATTAAATTTAATAGTGAAAAAATTGGCGTGATTATAGCATGGAAAGGGTTTTCTTCTAAGTTAAATCTTGTGACGAAGACAGAAAAGCGCCGCTAATTTTATTTTCGTGGCGCTTTGTATGGGAATTATTGAGGGGAATTCTGTGCAATGGCTAAAAATTCCTCAAAAAAGGTTGGGAACGTTTTTGCTGTACAGTCCGGATCCAAAATGGTGATGGGCGTGTCGGATAACGCCACCAAGGCGAAACACATTGCCATGCGGTGATCGTTATAGGTTTCAATTTCTGCGGCCTTAAAATCCGTTAATTTTAAGGGTTGAATACGAATAAAATCTTCGCCTTCCTCGACGTTAGCGCCCATTTTGCGTAGTTCGGTTGCCATGGCGGTTAAGCGATCCGTTTCTTTCACCCGCCAGTTGTAAATGTTACGAATGACGGTTTCCCCTTCGGCAAACAATGCAGTCGTGGCAATGGTCATGGCCGCATCGGGAATATGGTTCATGTCCATATCCACACCATGCAACGGGGCTTGTTCCGCTTCAATGAAATCCTCACCCCACGTAATTTTTGCCCCCATTTTTTCTAACACATCGGCAAATAAACGGTCGCCTTGAATACTGTTTTTGCCGATGCCGGTGACTTTCACTTTGCCTTTAATGGCACCTGCCGCCAAGAAATAGGAGGCAGAGGAGGCATCACCTTCCACCAAAAAGGTGCCGGGTGATTGGTAAGATTGTTTGCCTTTCACGAGAAAGCGTTGATAGTTTTGGTTTTCAACTTCCACACCGAAAATTTTCATCATGTTAAGGGTGATGTCGATGTACGGTTTGGAAACTAAATCACCGACAATTTCAATTTCACTGTCGCCTTCTGCAAGCGGTGCCGCCATTAAAAGTGCGGTCAAAAATTGCGATGAAATAGAACCGTCGATTTTAATCGTGCCACCACGCAAACCGGTGTTACGAATGGCAATCGGCGGGTACCCCTCGTTTTCTAAATAACGAATGTCTGCGCCCGCCTGCAACAGCGCGTCTATTAAGTGCTGAATCGGGCGCTCTTTCATGCGCGGTTCGCCGGTTAATATCACTTCATTTTGTGCAGAAGCGCCTTCACGCGCCAAACAAAGTGCCGCTGCCAACGGACGCATGGCGGTGCCGGCATTGCCTAAAAATAACGCTAAGCCGTCATGCCATTGAAAGGCGCCACCTAAGCCCTGTACCTCGCAGATGGATTTATCGTTAGACAGGGAATATTGCACGCCAAGTTGTTTTAAGGCGTTGAGCATATGGCGGATATCGTCGCTGTCTAATAAATTCGTGACGTTGGTCGTGCCTCGAGCCAACGCAGCCAACAATAAGGCACGGTTGGACAGGCTTTTCGAACCGGGTAGGTTGATCATGCCTTCCACATGGTGGATGGGGTTAAGCGTAATGGAAGTGGCGTGTTGCATAAATAGTCCGTTATAAGCCTAAAATGTCGCTAAGTGCGGTTAAAAAACGCTGATTTTCTTCCGGCAAGCCGATGCTGATGCGCAAATGGTTTGGCAAACCATATCCAGCTAGCGGGCGCACGATGACGCCTTTGCGTAACAGTGCTTGATAAATCGGTGCGGCAGGTTGCTGTAAATCCAACATCACGAAGTTGCCCTTGGACGGCACATAACGCAAGCCTTTTTCATCAAAGAAGTTTTGCAATAATTGCAAGCCAATTCGATTATTTTCCGCCACTTTGGCGACAAATTCATCGTCTTGAATGGCGGCGGTGGCGGCGGCAAGGGCAAGACTGTTGCAGTTAAACGGCTGACGTACGCGATTTAACAAGCCCGCAATTTCTGTTGAGGAAACGGCATAACCAATGCGTAAACCGGCTAAGCCATAGGCTTTGGAAAGGGTGCGGCACACAATCAGGTTTGGGTATTTTGCTAACAAACCAAAAGAATCCACGCGTTCGCTCGGCTCGGTAAATTCCACATAGGCTTCGTCCAGCGCCACGATCACTTGCGGAGGCACTTGGGCCAAAAAGTCGGCAATTTCTACCGCACTTGAGAAGGTGCCCGTCGGGTTATTCGGGTTTGCGAGGTAAATTAATTTTGTTTTTGGCGTGATCGCGTTTAGAAAAGCCGCCAAATCATTGCCGTAATTTTTTGCCGGAATTTCTACCCGTTTGGCATTTAAGGCTTGGCTAATCAACGGGTAAACAATGAAGCCGTATTGGGAATAAATGACTTCGTCTTGCTCGGAGGCAAAGGTATGGGCGATGAGTTCAATTAAATCGTTGGAGCCGTTACCAAGGGTGATTTGTTCCGGTAGTAAACCGAATTTTTCCGCGACAGCTTGTTTGAAATAAAATCCGTTGGAGTCGGGGTAAAGATGAAGGTTGTCTAATTGCGCCTGAATAGCTTTTTGGGCGCTAGGCGGCAAGCCGAACGGATTTTCGTTGGAAGCGAGTTTGATGATATTTTTAATGCCTAATTCGCGTTCTAATTCTTCAATGGGCTTACCGGCTTGGTAAGGTGAAAGCGCTTTTACACCTGCATTGGCACGATCAAGATATTGCATAAGATGCTCCGAGTAGTCATAAAGAAAAAGAAAGCGCGGTGGATTTTTACGATGAATTTCGACCGCACTTTTAAGAGGGCTATGCGTTTTCTTTGGCAAATTTTTGCATGAATTGGATCAATGTTTGTACGCCTTCAATCGGCATGGCGTTATAAATGGACGCGCGCATACCGCCTAACACTTTGTGTCCTTTTAACGCTTGCAATCCCGCTGCCGTGGCTTCGGCAACGAATTTTGCATTCAATTCGTCATTGCCCGTGGTGAAGGTCACGTTCATTAAAGAGCGGTTGGCTTTTGCCACGTTATTTTGGTAGAAATCGCTACCGTCTAAATAATCGTAAAGCAAGTTGGCTTTGGCAAGATTGCGTTGTTCGATTTCCGGTAAGCCGCCGATAGACAACAAATGTTTGAATACTAAGGCACATAAATACCACGCAAACGTTGGTGGCGTATTGATCATGGAATCGCTGTTTTTCTGCGTTTCATAATTCCAAATGGACGGTGTGGCTTTGCGTGCTTTACCAATTAAATCATCGCGCACGATAACAATGGTGATCCCTGCCGGGCCAAGGTTTTTTTGCGCGCCGGCGTAAATTAAGCCGAATTTGCTGATATCTACTTTGCGGGAAAGAATGGTAGAGGAGAAGTCACCCACCAATACAGCGTTGCCGACGTTTGGCACATCAAAAATTTCCACGCCACTAATGGTTTCGTTCGGACAGTAGTGAACATAATCGTATTGTTCGGCAATGTCGCTAAAATCAAGAGATTTGACTTTGAGTTCATCGCCCGCTTCTAAAATGTTGATTTCGTCAATTTCGCCAAAAGAGCGGGCTTCTTTCGCTGCGGTAGCAGACCAGTGTCCGCTGTTTAAATACAACGCTTTGCCGTTTTCACGCAATAAATTCATTGGAATGGCGGCAAATTGACCGCGCGCGCCGCCTTGTAAAAATAGTACTTGGTAGTTTTCAGGAATGTTATAGAGTTTGCGAAAATCCGCTTGGGATTGGGCGATTAATTCCATGAACAATTTGCCGCGGTGGCTGACTTCCATGACGGAGGTGCCTTGCCCCTGCCAATTTAATAATTCTTGTTGTGCTTGTTCTAAAACTGCTTTGGGCATCATTGCCGGACCGGCACTGAAATTAAATACGTTTGCCATGGGATTTCCTCTGATTTAGTGAAAAATTGATTTCAGTTTTATCACCTCACCGTTTTCTAATCAATGATTTTTACGGAAATTTTTTGAATTTATCGAAAGGGAAAATAATCCCCTTTTAAAACAGGGAATTTTTTGACGAAATTTACAAAAAAGGCTACATTATCGCCAATTCATTTTTACTATAAAGGGAGCAAATTAATGGAAAACGTCAACAAGTCTTTTCAGGATGTTTTGGAGTATGTGCGTATGTATCGCTTAAAAAATAAACTATTGCGCGATATGGACGATAACAATCGTAAAATTCGCGATAACCAAAAACGGGTGTTGCTATTAGATAATTTAAATCAATATATCCGTGATGATATGCGAATTGAAGATGTTCGCGCCATTATCGAAAATATGCGTGACGACTACGAGAATCGGGTGGATGACTACATTATTCGCAACGCTGAACTATCTAAACAACGTCGCGAAATCAGTAGCAAAATGAAAAATCAAATTAATCCTCCCTGTGAATTTGCTAAAAAATCGTAAATCTTACTATTTAATTTAAAGAAACGCTGACTGAGTTCAGCGTTTTTTTATGGGATTTATTAAGAAAAATAAGAGAAAAAAACACCGCACTAAAGGCGGTATTTGAGTGAATTATTGAATTTTTTCAACTTGATGTACTTCAATGGTTGTCGGTTCACTAAAATCTTTATCGACGGAACCTTGAATACGAACGCGATCGTTTGGCGTGACATTGACGCCTTTCCATGCGTGATCATCAACATCCACTTTGATTTCCCCGGTGCTATCACGGAAAATAAATTCATCGTTATCAATTCGGCGAACAAAGTTGCCTTCTAGTGTGACCGGCGCGCGGTTTGCCAT